>JASKKK010000014.1 GCA_030154185.1 Desulfuromonadales bacterium | reverse complement strand
CTTGGTTATGGCTCTGTGTTGGGGTTCACGAGGTTCCAACATAACCCACGTTTGCAAGGGGCAGGTCTTTTTTTGTCAACTGTCAGCCATTATGTCTAGCCTTGTCCTCCCGGCCCTCCTTCCCGACCTTCGGGCGGGCTTTGTTTGGTCCGGGTTTTCATCGCTCGTTTGCAGGACGGTCCGGTTTCCTGCGGTTCCGGATATTGCATCTTCAGCTCTTCTTCGGTCTGGTAAAGAACGGTTTCCAGTTCCTGCGCCCTCCTCGCCGTGGGACCTCCCTCGATAAATGCCTCCGGCGGATGGCCGTGTTTCTCGACGTAGATGGCTCGCGCCAGTTGCCTGAACTTTGGTTCGAGCATTTCCAGCCAATGCACGAACGACCGTTTCCCCTTCTTGATGTTGCAGGGCCCGCAGCACAGAACCGCATTCCGTATGGAATGCTCGCCGCCTTTGTCCAGCGGATCCATATGATCGATATGCACCGGCGACTCGTTGAACGGGGCTGGAACGACATCGCTGAACCTGATCCCGCAATAGGGACAGACATCCCTCTCGTCACTCAACATGGCATGGAAAAGTTCCGGTGGCGCACAGTGGCGCCAACAGGCGCCGTAAAGGATTTTCAGTTTTTCGATGTAGGAACGTTCCCTGGCCAAAGCCGCCCGATGCCATTTCTCGATCCTCTTTCGATGACAGGCCTGGCAATAATGCCCTTTGGGATTTTTCTCGCCGCCGGTATCAACGAATTTTTCGACGGAAAGGGTTTTATGACAGCGACGGCACTTTTTGGTTTTGTGCATTACGACCCCATGAGGAATTGAGGTTGCATTTCGTTATAAGGCAAGATTTCATGAAGCCGATGGCCCAGCGATCTCGAGTGGGGTGATGTTAATGGTTTCGTAGGGCATGTCGACTTCCGCCTTTCGAAATGCTTCGAACAATTTTTCCCGCAGTTCGTAGCGCATGGGTATATGCTGTTTTTCATCACGGATCCACACCCTGAAACGCACCCCGACGTTGAAATCCCCCAGAATCTCTATCACCATCTCCGGTTCCGGCTGTTGAAGATATCTCTCATCTTCTTCAATCAGGTTCCGAAAAATACGCCGCAGGCGAACAAAATCTTCCTGCACTCCGACACTGAGATCCACTTCGACGCGCAGGAATGGAAAATTGGTATAGGATGCTACCGCACTGTTGATCACTTTGGTGTTGGGAATGGCCAGCATCCTGCCGTCCGGGGTCACGATCCGGGTCGAACGTAGAGTAATGTCCTCCACCTTGCCGTAATAGCCTTCCAGCTCGATCAGATCGCCAAGAACAAAAGGACGATCCCAGAATATGAAAAATCCGGAAATAATATTCGACAGGGCGTCCCTCGCGGCAAACCCCAAAGTAAGACCGGCGACTCCCAGGCTTGCCAGGATGGAGGAAATATCGACCCCCAGCTCTTTTAAGGCCGTCAGCAACCCAATGGTAAGAATGACCGTTTTGGAAACGGATTGAACGAAGCTGGCCAAAGTCGGATCGAGGTTCACACGGCGAAATAAAGGCTTGAGGGTCCTTTCCACCAACAGCCACAAAAGCAAAAAAACCGTAAAGAGAATGGTTGCCGTCAGTATTTCGGGAATCTTTTCACTCAGATACCCGGCCATAGCCTGAGGTTGGAACTTTTCTTTCAGGTTCTGCCAGATTACGTTCATATAGCCTGCCTCCCTGAATGCCGCCGAAGGAACGTCTTTCCATCGCTTTTTCGGTTTAAGAACAAGCCTACCGGGAAATCCGCTAAAGACACCCCATCAACTTTCTCTTTATATGATTCCACCCCAAAAAGGTGTATTGTATTCATGTTCTTCTTGCCTCTCGTATCAAGCATATCGCATAACCCTCCTGAGGCCCTTGACCCGATGCAAGAAACCAAGGTAATAAAATGGCCTGTGATCATCACGCTTTTTCCGGAACCGGTATTCCATGCGACTGACCCTTAAGATTACAATTGCCGTTTTGCTGAGCGTGGCCCTGCTGTTTTCCCTGCACAGTTATCTTTCCATACGTCGGGAACGCATCCAGATGCAGGAAAGGCTCAGCCGCGATGCTTTGCAGCTGGGACAGAGTCTGCGTATCATGGTCACGGACATCTGGCACACGGGAGGGGAGCGGGCGGTCATCGGTTTTCTGGAGACCGCCAATCTGGTCAGCGGTCCGCTGCGGGTACGCTGGGTCTGGCTGGAAGACCAGGTCTCCAGCCGTTTTCTCCCCAGGGCTCCTCAACAACAGTTGGCGCCCGTGCGGCGCGGGGAAAACCTGTCGCTGCTGGTCGAAGCGCGGGACGGACACGACTTCCTGATTACCTATCTGCCGGTTAAGGCCGGTCCGAACCGCCTGGGTGCCATCGAACTGAGCGAATCGCTGGACGAATTGCACGGCTATATCCGTGAGAGTTTGCGCCGTTCGGCCTTGCTGCTGGCGGCGACCGTCGGCTCCGGATTGCTGCTGATGCTGATTCTCGGCAGTTTCTGGGTCAATCGTCCCCTGCGCAAATTGACCGAAGCGGCGCAACGTATCGGCACCGGCGACTTTTCCACGGCGGTGACCGTCTCCGGCCGTGACGAGCTGGCCGAGTTGTCCGATACCATCGACCGGATGCGCGGTCAATTGGCCGAAGCCCGCGCCGCGCAGCAGGCGGCCAACGACGCCAAACTCGAAGCTCTGGAAAAACTGCGTCATACGGAACGCCTGGCGACCCTCGGCCGGCTGTCCGCCGGCATGGCCCACGAACTCGGCACCCCTCTGAACGTGATCGCCGGCCGCGCCCAATTGATCGCCCGTCAGGATCTCCCCGCCGAAGATATCCGGCGTTCTGCGCACATCATCGGCGAACAGACCGAGCGTATGACTGCCATCATGCGTCAGTTGCTCGATTTCGCCCGGCGAGGACAGGCGCGCAAACAACCGGTAGAACTTGACGGTCTGATCCGGGGGGTTGTCGACTTGCTCGCGCCGACCGCCCGCAAGCAGTCTGTGGAGATAACATGGCAGCCTGCCGAAAAGCCGCCAAAAGTCGATGCCGATCCCGGTCAGTTGCAGCAGGTCCTGCTCAACCTGGCCATGAACGGCATCCAGGCCATGCCCGGCGGAGGCCGGCTGGATTTGGGTCTGGAGCGGGTGGAGAAGGCCGTGCGGCCGGGCGACGATGCGGCGGAGCCGGGAAAATGGTGCCGCCTCCAGGTAGAGGACCAGGGCCAGGGCATCGCCGCCGAAGATCTGCCGCATATTTTCGATCCTTTTTTCACCACCAAAGACGTGGGGCAGGGAACCGGCCTGGGATTGTCGATCGCCTACGGTATCGTCGAGGAGCATGGCGGTTGGATCGATGTTGTCAGCACACCCGGAAGAGGAAGCCTGTTCAGCATTTACCTGCCGCTGGCAGGACAAGGAGACAAACCATGAGCGAATCCCGAACTGCCGGTCGCATGCTGATCGTCGACGACGATCCGGCCTTTTGTGAATTGCTCGAAGAAATCCTTGCCGGCCAAGGTCACCGGGTCTGGAACGGCCGCAACGTGGCGGCGGCCAGGGACGTGTTACAACGGGAAGAGATCGACGTGGTACTGACCGATCTCAACATGCCGGGCGAGGGAGGTATCGATTTCTGTGCCGAACTGCACGCCAACCGTCCCGATCTGCCGGTGGTGATCATGACCGCCTTCGGTTCTCTGGAAACCGCCATCGCCGCCCTGCGCGCCGGGGCCTACGATTTCGTCACCAAGCCGGTCGATTTCGATCTGCTAGGCTTCTGCCTGGAACGGGCCCTGCAGCATCGCCAATTGCAGGAAAAAATCCGCCTGCTCAAAGTTCAGGTCGATTCCCAGCAGGCCGGCGACAATCTGATCGGCGAAAGCCAGGCCATGCAGATGATCCGCGAACAGATCGGCCGGCTGGCCGATCTCGACACTTCCATCCTTATCAGCGGCGAAAGCGGTACCGGCAAGGAACTTGTGGCCCGCGCCCTGCATCGGCTAAGCCGCCGAAGCAAAGGCCCGTTTGTGGCCATCAATTGCGCTGCCCTGCCCGAGAGTCTGCTGGAAAGCGAGTTGTTCGGCCATGTGCGCGGCGCCTTTACCGATGCCCGCGAAGACCACCGCGGTCTGTTTGCCGAGGCTTCCGGCGGCACCCTGTTCCTCGACGAGATCGGCGAACTGCCCCTGGCGCTGCAACCCAAGCTGCTGCGTGTCTTGGAGGAACGCAAGGTGCGCCCTTTGGGCGGGGAGCGCGAAATCGCCTGCGATGTGCGGATCCTGACCGCCACCCATTGCGACCTGGCCGAAGCGGTCCGGGAGGGACGCTTCCGCAGCGATCTGTACTACCGGCTCAACGTTATCCAGCTCAAACTGCCGCCGCTGCGCGCCCGCGAAAACGATATTCTGCTGCTGGCGCACAATTTCATCACGGAGTTGGCACGACGCTTCGGCAAATCGGTGACCGGCCTGGCGGAACCGGCGGCCCGCCGCCTGCTCCTGTACTCCTGGCCGGGCAACGTGCGGGAACTGCGCAACGTCATCGAACGGGCCGTGGCCCTCACCGGACACGACCGCATCACCGTACAGGATCTGCCCGACCATCTGCAGAAACCGGGCACCGAGCCGCCCATCACCAGCACACCGTCCGACCCTCTTTCCCTTCTACCGCTGGCCGAAATGGAGCGCCGCTACATCGCGCAGGTCCTTGAACAGGTCGGCGGCAACCGTACCCTGGCCGCCCGCATCCTCGGCGTCGACCGCAAAACCCTCTATCGCAAGTTGAAAGATGACTGACAACACCTCACGCCATGGGCAATAACGAAAAGAATGCCGGAACCCAATTTACCGCATTGCTTTGAGTGAGCGCAGCGAAGGGACGCGAAAAGGATTTTAACCGGCTTGCTCAACGACACTTAACATCCCGCACAAAGACACGAAGACTCTAAGCCCCCACATCAAATATTCCTTTCATCCCCGTTATCCCTGTTCATGTATCCGACTTTGGATCTCGCCTTAAGTTGGGGCATTTTGCCCCGACGGGGCATGATGCCCCAACCTTACCCAAACATAACGTGCCGTTTTTACAGTACTTTTCCTTGGCACAAAGGTTGCGGATAATTTCGTAAACACGTTATTGGAATCACCCGCAAAAAAAGGAAATGTCATGGGCCGACCCCATCCGAAAATTCTGCTCGCCGAGGATGATCGCGACCTGCGCGAACTGCTGGCCTTTTGCCTGTACCGTGCCGGCTACAGCGTAACCAGTTGCAGCAACGGTCTGGAGTTGCTCGAAAGGCTGAATGCCTGCTGCGGGAAAAAAGGAGAAACCTACGATCTGGTGGTGACCGACCTGCGTATGCCGGCTTTGACCGGACTGGAAGTACTGGAGGCCTTACACGACCTGGCCGCCCGCCCCCCGTTCATCTGCATGACCGCTTTCGGCGACCGGACCACCCACGAGTTGGCCGCACAACTCGGCGCGACCCGCACTATCGATAAACCGGTCGATCTCGATCGCCTGCTCACCATGATCGACGCCTGTGTCAAAAACCAATACCACGAGGAGAAGAGCATATGACGACCAGAAAAGTAAAATGGATGACGATGCTCGTTGCATTGCTGGTCTCTCTGAGTCTCGGTGCCGCCCTGCCGGGCACAGGCATCGCTCAGGAACGGGGACTGGAAAGCCTGCGCCAGACCGGGCAGGCATTTCGCAGCGTGGCCAAAAAGGTTTCACCTGCGGTGGTCTTTATCCAGGTGGAAAAAGAGCTCGACGGGCAAAACGTCGGCGAGTTTCTGTTTCCCTTCGATGACGATTTCCTGCGCCGCTTCTTCGGCGACGCACCCCAGTTCAGATTCCGCAGCCCGAAAAACCTGCCGCAAAAACGTCGCGAGGTGGGACAGGGCTCCGGTTTCATTATTTCCGCCGACGGCTATATCCTGACCAACAATCATGTGGTCGGCGACGCCGACAAGGTACGGGTCAAACTGCAGGACGGCCGTCAGTACACGGCCGAAATCGTCGGAACAGATCCGCCCACCGACCTGGCGATCATCAGGATCGACGAGCACGATCTGCCCTACCTGCGGCTGGGCGATTCCAACCGTCTGGAAGTCGGAGACTGGGTGCTGGCCGTGGGCAACCCTTTCGGCCTTTCCCACACCCTGACGGCAGGGATTGTCAGCGCCAAGGGACGCAGCGGCATCGGCATCAACGACTACGAGGACTTCATCCAGACCGATGCGGCCATCAATCCGGGCAATTCCGGCGGCCCGCTGATCGATCTCGATGGCCGTGTGGTCGGTATCAACACCGCCATCTTCAGCCGCAGCGGCGGCTATATGGGTATCGGCTTCGCCATCCCCATCAATATGGCCAAGCGCATACGCGAACAGCTGGTGGAACACGGTCAGGTAACCCGCGGCCGCATCGGCGCCTATATCCAGGAGTTGACCCCGGAACTGGCCGAGGCCTTCAAGCTGGATAAAGCCGAAGGCATTGTGGTGGCCCGCGTCATGGACGATTCCCCGGCGCAGAAAGCCGGCCTCAAACAGGGCGACGTGATCCTGCGGATGGACGGTAAAAAAGTGGAAAGGGTAACCCGCTTCCGCAACCGCATCGCCTTTACCGCGCCCGGCACCAGGGTGCGGCTGGCTATCGTCCGCGAAGGCAAACATAAAACGATCGATGTAACCGTCGGCAAACTGGAAACCGACCAGCAGGGCAAACCGACCGAAACCGGCGAACTGGCGAAACTGGGGCTGAGTCTGCAGACCCTGACCCCCGAACTGGCCGAGCGCCTCGATTACGAAGGTGAAACCGGCGTACTTGTGACGGAAGTCGCGGCAGGCTCCATAGCCCGGATTGCCGGGATCGAGCGAGGCGACCTGATTCTGGAAATCGACCGCAAGCCGGTCTCAACCCCAGCCCAGGTGCGCAAGCTCCTGCAAAATGGCGGCAAAAATCACCTCGTGTTACTGCGCCACGGTGAAAACAGCCGCTACCTGAGCCTCAAACTGGACGATTGATCTTGGCAACAACACCTCCCCGTCCCGGCCGCACACCGGGGCGGGGGATTGTTGCTTGCTTCCGGCAGGCCGGGACAGGTATGATTTCAGCTTTCGGTTAAATTGAACAAAGCATGTCCCATCGGTCCCATATGTTCTGCAGGGCCCTTGGGACATACGTTTGTGGACATCTTCTCCCTTGTCTTTAAAACCGTACCGATTGTCGATCAAAGGACAATATCCTATGGATTCAATACAAGATCGTTTTTTCCGACTCAACAACGCCCTTGCCGAGCAGATCATCGGTCAGGAACAGTTGCTTGAACGGCTGCTGATCGCGCTGCTGGCCGATGGCCACCTGCTGGTCGAAGGGGCGCCCGGGCTGGCCAAGACCCGGGCCATCCGTCAACTCGGCCGGCACCTTGAGGGGAGTTTTCACCGTATCCAGTTCACCCCCGACCTGCTGCCGGCCGATCTGACCGGTACCGATGTCTTTCGGCCCCAGAACGGCTCCTTCGCCTTTCAGCAGGGACCGTTGTTTCACAACCTGGTGCTGGCCGACGAGATCAACCGGGCACCGGCCAAAGTGCAGTCGGCCCTGCTGGAGGCGATGGCCGAACGACAGATCACCGTAGGGCAACAAACCTATCGACTGGCCGACCCCTTTCTGGTCATGGCGACCCAGAACCCCATCGAGCAGGGAGGTACATATCCTTTGCCAGAAGCCCAGCTCGACCGTTTTCTGCTGCACGTACGCATCGACTATCCGGCTGCGGAGACGGAACGGCAAATCCTCGCCCTGGCCCGGGCCGAAGCGGCTGTTGAAATGGAACGCACCGACAAGTCCGCCCCGGTCATGGTGCCGGAGCGGCTGTCGGTCAACGAACTGCAGCAGGCCCGCAAGCAGGTCCTGGAGTTGCATCTGGCTGCGAATCTCGAAGAATATCTGCTGCAACTGGTGCTCGCCACCCGCGCCCCCGGATCTTACGGCGAAGACCTGACCGGCCTCGTCCTGTACGGCGCCAGCCCCCGCGCCAGCATCGCCCTGGACCGCTGCGCCCGGGCTCGGGCCTGGCTGCAGGGCCGTGACTACGTCTGTCCAGAGGACATCCAGCTCTTGGCCTTCGACATCCTGCGTCACCGCGTTCTGCTCAGCTACGAAGCCGAAGCCGCGGGCATGACCGTCGACCGGCTGGTCGGCGAGCTGATCGCGCGGGTGCCGGTTCCTTAGTTTCATAGGTATCATGGGTCCCCTAAGACTTACAGGACCTATGTTTTTTAAAATCACCAACGACTCACAAGAGCCCTTTTCACTATGTCGCAACAAACTGACTCCCCCATCCGCATAGATCTGCCCGGCCTGATCGCCCTGCGCCATCGGCTGGTCGGCATCGGGCAGCCGCCGGCCCGAAGCTTTGCCGCCGGCGAAGGGGCGTACCGTACCCGATTTCGCGGCCGGGGTATGGAGTTCGCCGAGGTGCGCGCTTATCAGGCGGGAGACGATGTACGCAACATCGACTGGCGGGTCACGGCGCGGCGCGGCAAGACGCATACCAAACTGTTCCACGAGGAGCGGGAGCGGCCGGTGCTGCTGGCCGTCGATTATCGACGCTCGATGTTTTTTGCCACCCGCGGTTGTTTCAAGGCGGTACAGGCCTCCCGGCTGGCAGCGTTGCTGGCCTGGCAGGCTCTGGCCCGAGGCGACCGGGTCGGTGCACTGATCTTCTCCGGGCAGCAGCATCGGGAATTGCGGCCCAAAGCGGGCAAAGGCGCCGTGTTGCAGCTTTTTCGCAGCATGGTGGACGCCCCGGCCTGGCAAGGACTGTCACAACGCCCTGTGGAGCCCGGCCGCAGCCTGGCTTTTACCCTGCAGCGGTTGCACCGGGTCGCCCGACCCGGCAGCCTGGTCACGCTGCTGAGCGACTTTTCCGGCTGGGACCGGGAGACGGAAAAGCACCTGGCGTTGCTGGGGCGTCACTGCGAGCTGTCCCTCGTGCACTGTTACGACCCGCTTGAGCAGGACCTGCCCCCCACCGGCACCTACCGGGTCAGCGACGGCGCCACCGATCTGACCATCGCCACCAATCAGCGAGCTGCCCGGCGCCGCTACCGCGAGACCTTTGCCGCTCATCGTTTGCAACTTCAGAATTTCGGCCGCCGTTACCGCTGCCGCTTTCTCAGTCTGCAGACATGCGACGACCCTTTGGTCTGCCTGCAGCCGGGAACCCCGGGAGGACACTAGGATGCTGCCGTTACGCGACATACACCTGCCCGACCCGGTCGGGTGGTGGCCGCCGGCGCCCGGCTGGTGGCTACTGACAGCCCTGATTTTGCTGCTGGTTGGAGGATTTTTGGGGTTGCGTCGTCGCTATCGCCATCGTCGCTATCGCCGTCTGGCCCTGCGCGAACTCGAGCGATTGGAACAACTGCCGCCCGCCGAACTGGCCGCCGGCCTGTCGCGCCTGCTGCGGCGCGCGGCACTGTGTCATTTCCCTCGAGGCGAGTGCGCGGGGCTGAGCGGCGAGGCCTGGCTGGCGTTTCTCGACCGGCCCTTTGCGGATAACCCTTTTTGCGAAGGGGCGGGCCGCTGCCTGCTGGAGGCGCCCTATCGCCCCGCAACCGAGATCGACAGCCGGGCGCTGATTGAACTCGCTCGACGCTGGATCAAACAACTGCCCCCGGCAGACGGACGACCAGGGAGGTCACGATGATCCATTTTGCCTGGCCCTGGGCGCTGCTGCTTTTGCCGTTGCCCTATCTGGTTTATCGCCTGCTGCCGCCGGCGCTTGCCGCCGAAGAGGCGGCCTTATGGGTGCCGAATCTTGAACCGTTCGCCGCGGCGCGCCACGAGCGCAGCGGGCGCAGCGCAGGCCGTTACGCGACATATCTGGCTCTGCTGAGTTGGCTGCTGCTGGTCCTGGCCTGCGCGCGGCCCCAGTGGCTCGGCGATCCGGTGGAACTGCCGGTCAGCGGCCGCGACCTGGTTCTGGCGGTCGATTTGTCGGGCAGCATGCAGACAGAGGATTTCAGCCTCGGCGGCAGCACCGTCGCCCGGTTGACTGCTCTCAAGGCGGTGGCGGACGATTTTATCGCACGGCGCGTCGGGGACCGGCTCGGACTGATCCTGTTCGGCGAGCAGGCTTACGTACAGACGCCGTTGACCTTCGATCGGCGCACCCTGCGGCGGCTGCTCGACGAAGCGGTGATCGGGCTGGCGGGCAAGAAGACAGCTATCGGCGATGCTATCGGTCTGGCGGTCAAGCGGCTCGAACCGGACGAAGGGCGGCGGCGGGTACTGATCCTGCTCACCGACGGTGCCAACACCGCCGGCCGCATCCCCCCCCTCAAAGCCGCCGAACTGGCCGCCGACCAGGGGCTCAAAATCTACACCATAGGTATCGGCGCCGAGACCATGGAGGTTGGCAGCTTTTTCTTCAAGCATACCGTCAATCCCTCGGCCGATCTCGACGAGAAGACTCTGACCGCCATCGCCGAAAAGACCGGCGGACGATATTTCCGTGCCCGCGACACCGAGCAGCTGCAGAAGATCTACGCCCTGCTCGACCGGCTCGAGCCGGTCGAGCGTAAACAGGAGATCTACCGGCCGGTGACCGAGCTCTACTTCTGGCCGCTGGGACTGGCCATGATCGGCGCCCTGCTGCTGATGGCACGCGAGCCGCTGGCACGACTGCGGAGACCGTCATGAACAGTTTCCATTTTTTGCGTCCTGCCTGGCTGCTGGCTTTGCCGCCGCTGCTGCTCCTGCTGATCTGGCGGTGGCGCTGCCGGTTGCGCAGCCGCAGCTGGCAGGCGGTATGCGACCCCGAACTGCTGCCGCACCTGCTGCTGGGACGTTCGCGTCGCCGGGCCAACTGGCCCCTCTGGCTGCTGCTTTGCGGCGGGCTGCTGGCGGTGCTGGCCCTAGCCGGGCCGGCCTGGCGCAAACAACCGCAACCGCTGTTCCGACAACAATCGGCGCTGGTCGTACTGTTCGATCTGTCTCGTTCCATGGCCGCGGCCGACCTCAAGCCGAGCCGCCTCGAACGGGCCCGGCTCAAGATCGAGGATCTGCTGAACCGGCGTCGCGAGGGCCAGACCGCCCTGGTTGCCTTTGCCGGGGACGCCTTCGTCGTGACCCCGCTTACCGACGATACCAACACCATCCGGGCTCTGCTGCAAAGCCTCGATCCGCAGCTCATGCCGGTCCAGGGCAGCGAACCGCAGCGGGCCGTAACCCTGGGCATCCAGCTTCTGCAACAGGCCGGCTTGCGCAAAGGACGGTTGCTGCTCGTCACCGACGAAGACCGCCCCGAGCGGATCACGGCGACTGCGCGGGACTTGCATCAACGCGGCTATGAACTGGCCGTCCTCGGCGTCGGCACCACCGACGGAGCGCCGGTACCGCTGCCGCAAGGCGGTTTTCTCAAGGACAACCGGGGGAACCTGGTACTGCCCAAACTCGAGGAGCCGAGGCTGCGCCAATTGGCTACGGAAGGCGGAGGCGCCTACCGGCGCCTGAGTATCGATGACAGTGATCTGCAGATGCTTCTGGGAGGGCTGGAAAACCATCGCATGGATAAGGCCGAAGCGGCGGCCGGCAAAACCGGACAGCGTTGGCGCGAGGAAGGAGTATGGCTGCTCTGGCCGCTGGTATTGCTCGGGGCCTTCGCTTTTCGCCGCGGATGGCTGCTGATACTGGCGTTGATGCTGCTGCAGCCTCTGCCTGCCCGGGCCTTTTCCTGGCAGGATCTCTGGCAGCGGCCGGACCAACAGGCGGCCGAGGCTTTCTCCGCCGAGCAATACGAACAGGCCGGCAAGCTGTTCAAGGATCCGCGCTGGCGGGCCAGCGCACTGTATCGTGACGGCCGCTACCGGGAAGCAGCCGAGACGCTGAAGAAACCGCAAAGCGCCGACGACTGGTACAACCGGGGCAACGCCCTGGCACACAGCGGGCAGCTGTCCCAGGCCCTGCAGGCTTACAACAAGGCCCTGGGACTGCAACCGGAGCATGCCGATGCCCGCTACAATCTGGATCTGGTGCAACAGGCCTTGCAGCAACAGCAAAACCGGCAACAATCCGACGAACAGCAGCGGCAATCCGACAAATCGTCTCATGCCGGACAACAGGCGGGAAAACAACCCGAAAAACAGCAGAACGATTCGTCACCCTCTTCCCGGGCCGCTGAAGACCGAGGCGGGCAGGAAGGCAAGCCCTCCCCTGAAGCCGGCAGTCGGGAATCGCAACAGATGCCGCGGGGAGGCCAGCAGGCCGATAACACATCCGCCGCCGGACAAAAGCCGCAGCAGAAGGGACAGAAAACGCTCCAGAATTGGCAAAAAGCAGCCGGGCGCCAAGACCAGGCCGAGGCTGCGCCACCCCGCCAGACCACATCGCAGGATGCCGCGCCGAATGAGGGCAGTCCGGTTCAGGGAGCCGGTGCGGAAACGCGAACTGAGGAAAAATCCGACAATGACCGGCAACCGGCGGTACGGCATTGGCTGCGCCGTATTCCCGACGATCCCGGCGGCCTGCTGCGACGTAAGTTTCTCTACCAATATCGGCAGCGCGACCGGCAACTGGAAACGGATCGACCATGGTGAAATCTCGCACAATTATCTGCATGTTTTTATTGCTCCTCTGTCTTGCGCCGATGGCGGCCTTCGCCGCCCGTGTACAGGCCATCGCCGACCTGGATCGCATGAATATCGGGGAAAGTCTGCACCTTGAACTGCGCGTCGAGGGGGATACCGGCCGGGATCCCGATCTGAGCGTTCTGGACAAGGACTGGGAGGTCCTGGATCGCTCCCAGAGCAGTCGGATTCAGATTGCCAACGGCGATTTCAGCCGTTCCGTGGTCTATTCCCTGACTCTGATGCCACGCCGGGAAGGAGAGGTGCCCATCCCGTCCATCTGTTTCGGTTCGGACTGCAGTATGCCCCTGCCGATCCGCGTCAAGGCGGCCGATGACGCCACCGCACCACAGCAGAATTCCAAGCTGCTGCTCGAGGCCGAGGTCGAACCGGAGCATGTGGTCATTCAGCAACAGATCCTTTACAAAGTACGGCTGCTCCATAGGGTCGATCTAATGAAAGGATCCCTGTCCGACCCCCAGCCGACCGGGGTCGAGGCCGTGGTGCAAAAGCTGGGTGACGATCGTAAATTCCAAACCAGGCGCGGCGGCCGCCTTTATCAGGTTATTGAACGCGATTATGCTATCTTTCCTCAAGCCGCAGGGACGCTGCGCATCCCGCCTCTGCAATTCGACGGTGTGACGGCCGGCGCCTCTTCCCGTTTCGATCCATTCGGGCGACGCGGCGAACGGGTACGCCGCCACGCTCCCGCGTTGCAGGTCGAAGTGACGCCCCCTCCGGCCGATCGTGCCGGTCGTCCCTGGCTGCCCGCCAGCGCCCTGCGCCTGAACGACGATTGGCAAGGAAAAACCGTGCAGCTCACCGTCGGCGAACCCGCCACACGTACCCTCACTGTAGAAGCCGAAGGCCTGCAGGCTGCCCAGTTACCCGATCTGCAAGTCGATGCCCCGGACGGATTCAAAGTCTATCCCGATCGGCCTGACCGGGAGGACCATTCCGACAACACCGGAATCACCGGCGTACTGCAGCAGAAGATCGCGCTCGTCCCGACCCGCCCCGGCAACTACCGCCTGCCCGCCATCGAATTCGCCTGGTGGGACGTGACGGCCCGGCAATGGCGGCAGGCGCGTTTCGAGCCGGTCGACATCGAAGTTCGGCCCACGCCGGGAAACGTTGGCGCCACGCCTCCCGGCATCGCTTCGTCACCGGATGTCCCGACAGCGCCCCCGATGGAAACAGGCGCCGTTTCGCCCGCCACCCAAAGCCCCCCTGCCGCTTCTGCATCTACCGAGAAAACGCAGGGGAAAAAACCCTCCGGTTTCTGGCCCTGGCTCAGCCTGGGCCTCGGCCTCGGCTGGCTGGCGACCCTGCTGCTCTGGCGACAGCGTGCCGGCCGATCCCGACGGGCTGCCGAACCGGTCGAAGCCCCTCCCGCAGTCCGGGAAAAAACCACCCGACGGGCAGTGATGCAGGCCGCCCGCAGTAACGATCCGCAGGCCACCCGCCGGGCCCTCGCCGCCTGGAGCGCAATCCTGCAGGCTCCAGGGGTGCAGTCCGGTCTGGAAGGTCTATGCCGGGCCGCACCCGCTCCCGTGCGAGAAGCCGTCGAGGAACTCAACCGCACACTGTATGCGCCTGGTAACCATAGCTGGTCGGGAGCCGATCTGGTCGAAGCCCTCCAGCAATGGCGCCCCGGCGAGGAGGATTCGGCTGATCGCGACCCCCTTCCCGATCTGTACCCCTGAGCGGTTCGGGAAAAGGGCACCTCGACCCTTGGCAAGGTTCACCGCAAACCATCGAAACAAAAATGCCCACCCGGAATCCGGGTGGGCATTTTTGCCATTTAAAGAAATGAAGAGGCGACCAGTACCCCTTAAACTTTCTGGACGTTTGCGGCCTGCGGGCCCTTGGGCCCCTCGACAACCTCAAAGCTTACACGCTCCCCTTCGGTCAGGGATTTGAAACCTTCCCCCTGAATGGCGGAAAAATGGACGAATACATCCGGCCCATTATCCTGCTCGATAAATCCGAAACCCTTGGCATCATTAAACCATTTAACCGTACCTTCTGCCATTTCCTGTGTCTCCTTTTACTTTCTCATCGCAATCATTTGAATTGGGCAAGCTATGAGGTGAACCGCACAGCCAACACAACAGCTCCTGTTTATTTTTAATGGAGAACTGTCATTAGTCAATGCTTTATACAAATAATTTTACATCTTTTTCATATCAAACCGGGTCAACCACTTCCGCAAGGCAGAAATTATCGGCGAAATCTCAAATCAACGGGAACCTTTGAAAAGTGTCTTTCGACCTATGAATCGGCGATGCGAAGCACAGGCTTGATGTTCTCGCCCCTCCGGGCGTCGGCCACCTCGCGGTTGATATCGTCAAAATCGTAAAGCCGCACCATGCAGTCACAGGGAAACAGCCCTTTCCGATGCCATGCGATCAGTTCGGGAATAAAGCGCTGAGGCACCGCATTCCCCGCGATCTCAGCTCTGGCGGTCGCGCAAATGGGCGATCCTCTTCTCGGCTTCATCGTGGGTCAGAATGACGGACTCGGGTTCAAGGGTGCGCCTCTCGTCAAGATACATCGACACTTCGACGACATGGGTTTCGTGGTCGTAAAAAGACACGATCGCACCGTAGTCTACAAACTCAAATATCTTTTCCATAACATGCTCCTGCCTGCTGTCGAATTATCCTCGCCATTGGTTTTTCGGATTATTCAGATCCGCAGGGATAAAATCAACCACCAAATATTTAAAATCTTTTTGGCATGCCGCCTGAGGGGAGCCTCGGCACCGCAAGCCGACAACGCTCTTGTTTGATAAACTGTAGAAAACGGCAGACAAACGATGATTTTTTAAAAATGTGCGCTTTCGTCGTATCGACCAGGGGGACTTTTATGAAAATATTGCTTTGCGGGCTGATGATGAGCGCCAGTTTGCTGGTGGCGTCTCCCGTTTTTGCCATAAGCGATGCGCCACCAAGACCCTCCGTCGGTCTGGCACTCGGGTCTGGAGGGGCCGTGGGACTGGCACATATCGCGATGTTGCAGGTCTTCGACGATCTCGGAATCAAACCGGACCGGATTACCGGAACAAGTATTGGGGCCGTGATAGGGGCGCTCTACGCTGCCGGGCTGCGCGCCGCAGAGATTCGCGACATATTCGATGAGTTCGGCGGGTCCAGGCTGGACGCCCTTTCCCGATTGATCCAACTGGATACCGAGCCTGCCGTTACCGAAATTCTGCAAGTGGACATCGGCGAGGGAGGGCTGATCGATTCCAGCGGATTCCTGTCCTTTCTGGCCGGAAAAATCGAAGCTCGAATGTTTGAAGATCTCGTCATTCCGCTTGAAGTGGTCGCCACGGATTACTGGACCGGGCAAACGGTCATACTGCGCGAGGGGGATCTTTTTGCCGCCATCGAGGCAAGCATGGCTGTTCCCGGACTCTTTTCACCGGTCCGGCGCGGTACGATGCTGCTGATCGACGGCGGTGCGTCCAATCCGTTGCCCTATGATTTATTGACCGGTCGCCACGATCTGATCGTCGCCATAGACGTTACCGGTTCCCGAGCGCCCGAAGAAAACGATCGGCTCGGTTTTACCGATGTCTTTTTCAGCACTCTTGAAATAATGCAGCAATCCATTATCACGGAAAAGCTGCAAAGGCATAGGCCGGATATTTACATCAAACCCGAAACCAGCAATATTCGCTTGCTTGAATTCAATCGCATCGAAATGATCCTGCATCAGTCCAGACCTTCTGCAGAGAACCTAAGGCGACAACTTCGTGAATTCCTCGATGAAAAAAGCGAGGAAAATGACCGGTCACAACCTGCCGACCGCTGATCGGAAAGAGTCGGCTTTCGTTTTCAACGCTCCCCATTTCATAACCTCGAGACCGAGAGGCGGTTTTTTTCAAGCTTGACTCATGGGAATTTCAGGATATGTCCAACAGCAGACCGTTTCAGACAGATAAGGCACCAGGAAACGGAGGGAAATTTATTTTTTCGGGATATACCCTTGGTCCTGTCCGCTGCCGGAGTTAGAATGGGACCGTAGTCCTGTTGTCGATTGCATTACTCTGGAGCAAAAAACATGGAACAGGTCATACGGGAAGAAATCCGTCGCTTCGTGCTGGAGAGCCACGACAACCGCTTTCCGGACAGCGACCAACCCTACTTCGATGCACCGCTGGTCGGTTTCGCCGCAGCACATGACCCATTGTTCTCCGAATTCAAGAACATCATCGGCGATTTTCACATGACGCCGGCCGAAATCATGCAGAACGCCTGCGGCTGCGAACCGGAGCAAGCCAAAACAGTAATCTGCTGGATACTGCCCATCAGCGAAGCAACCCGCAAAAGCAATCACACGGCTCAACGCATCCCTTCCCGCGAATGGGCTCTGACCCGCGCCTACGGAGAGCGTTTCAACACCCAGCTTCGCATCTTCCTGGTCGACATGCTGAAATTTGCCGGTGCCCGGGCCGTCGCTCCGCTGCTTTCCGGAATGTGGCGGCCGGTCAAAGACCCAAAGGTCGGCATGGCCTCGACCTGGTCGGAACGCCATGCCGCCTATGTCGCCGGCCTCGGCACCTTCAGCCTGAACGACGGTTTCATAACCGAAAAGGGCATGGCGCACCGCTGCGGCAGCATCATTACCGATGCCGCCATACCACCCAGCGTCAGGACCTGCGCCAGTCCCTGGAGCAACTGCCTGTATTATCGAAACGGTACCTGCGGTCTCTGCATCCGACGCTGTCCGGTCGATGCCATATCAAGGGACGGTCACGATAAGGACAAGTGCATGGAATACGCCTACGGCGAACTGAGGGATACCGCCGGAAAGCTTTACGGCGTCATGGAGACGGGATGCGGTCTTTGCCAGACAAGGGTACCCTGCGAATCGCGGATACCTAAGGGAAAAGCCGGCAAACAGGACTGAAATTGGACAAAAATAAAGTTGAAGGAATAAAGGATGCCAGCCCACAACAACCATCGAGAAGAAGGGATAGAAATCCCGTATCATCAGATCAAACCCGATACGCTGCGGCGCATGATCGAGGAATTCGTGACCCGGGACGGAACGGACTGGGCAGAGGTCGGTTGCACGCTGGAAGACAAGGTTGAACAGGTTATACGACAACTGAAAGACAAAAAAGTCAAAGTTGTTTTTGACCTGACTTCGCAAACGGCAAATCTGGTCCCCCGCTAAAACTCCGTTAAAACACATATCCGAGGTTCCCGTGAAAAACATCCTTATCCGCCTTGCGGAACTCATCCAGGAAGGCTTGTCCGAAGATCTTCTGGCCGCCTTCAAATCTTCCGACCCCCTGCCCCTGGACGAGCGACTTACCCTGATCGGCAAGGCCATCGACCTCCACCAGGAACGCGCAGAAACCCTCTGGCTCAAAGCGGGCGGTAAACGCACCCCCGAAGAAAGGCGCGCCTCGGCACAAGCCGAACTCGCCTCCTTCGTCTTTGCCTACCTCACCGGCGATGCCACAGAATACGCCGACAGTGCCATGGAAGCACTGCAGACTCTTGGCCGCCAGAGCGAAATCGATTTGATTACCGGCCTCTGCAACAAATAACCACCAGGCCCGAAAAATAACCACCAGGCCCGAAACTTAGTCGGCCCATGCTCATTTCGGAAAAAGGTGTTGCGCGATGGCCGGAATACGAGCTCCGATGTGAAATGAACATGGTATCAGAAACAAAGCACACCTTGGGAGAAAAGCCGAAATTGCCGCCTCAACTCTATTTACTCGACGGATCCAGTTACATCTACCGCGCCTATTACGGCATCCGCGACCTCGCCACCAGCGAGGGCCTGCCGACCAATGCCGCGTACGGCTTTACCAGAATGCTTTTGTGGTTGCTGCAGGAACACGGCCCCGACTATCTGGCCGTGGTCTTCGACCGACCGCGGGAAGAAACCTTCCGCAGGGATGTCTACCCCGCCTACAAAGCCAACCGCGACGCCATGCCGGAGGATCTGGCATCCCAGCTTCCCTATATCCGGCAGATCCTGCAGGCCCTCAACATACCGGCCCTGGAGGCACCCCGATACGAGGCGGATGACGTCATCGCCACCCTGGCCCGCCGCTACGCCGGTGAAGGCATCGAGGTCACGGTGGTCACCGGAGACAAGGATCTGATGCAGATCGTCGGTCCGGGCATCTGCCTGCTCGACACCATGAAAAACACGCGCTCGGGTCCACAGGAGGTCATGCAGCGCTTCGGCGTCCCCCCGGAACGGGTTCCGGACGTGCTGGGACTGGCCGGCGACACCTCGGACAACATTCCCGGCGTACCCGGCGTCGGTGAAAAAACCGCCGCCGAACTGGTGCAGCGCTTCGGCTCCCTCGAAGGCGTCCTCAAATGGCGGAGTCTGGTCAACGGCAAAAAGCGTCGGGAAAACCTGCATGCCTTCGCCGAACAGGCGCGACTTTCGAAAAATCTGGCAACACTGCGAGACGATGTCGACATGGAGGTAAACCTGAACGACCTGCAGCGCAGCAAGCCGAACCTCGCGACGCTGCTCCCTTTACTGCGGGAGCTCGAATTCGAGGACCTGGAAATCGCTTTCGCCCCGCCGGCACCGGGCGTGGTCGAAATCTACAGCGACGGCTCGGGCACCAGCGCGGGCCCCGGCGGCTACGGCGTGATCCTGCGTTACGGGGGACACGAAAAGGAACTGAGCGGTTTCGAACCCGATGCCACCTCGCAGCGCATGGAACTGCTGGCGGCAATCCGCGGCCTGGAAGCCCTGCACAAGCCGCAGACGGTGCGCCTGTTCAGCGATTCGCAATATCTCGTGCGGGGTATGAGCGAGTGGATCCACGGCTGGCTCCGCGACGGCCGACTGGAAACGCCGGACGCCCTGGCCAACCAGGAGCTCTGGCAGCAGCTGCTGGCCCAGTCCCGCCGGCACAGTATCACCTGGGAATGGGTGCGGGGCCATGCAGGGCATCCCTTCAACGAACGCTGCGATCGGTTGGCGAAACGGGCCGTGAACAACGGCACTCAAGCCGCGGCCGTCGACGAGACCGATGCCACCTGCGAAAAAAGGGAGGAGACTATAGAAGAGAGCGGACAGGAGGAAATGCCGCAACCACCGTCCCCAGCCAAACGGGCACCGATCCCGGTTCCGGAACCGGAAGAAGGGAAATTCAAAGCGGATGAGGACGGGCAGTTGAGGCTATGTTAGTTTTCATCCGGAAAAGGGCCGTTTCCGGATGGACATTATGTTAAGCAGGAGTCTTACATGAAGATCCGAAAATTGACGGAAGAAAACCGCGCCAAGGTCTACGCCCTGTTGTGCCGTGCGCTTGCCCTGGCCACGACTATCCTCCTTTCATGTGATTCCGCTGTTCGCTTTTATCCCTATCGATATGCGATCACCCATTGTCGTTCAAAAAAGCTTGGGATCGTCAAGATGGGCCTCAAGTTCCCGCCGGATGCTCATATCCGTATCGTCCATATAATGATGCCCGTACCCTTTGTCCAGGCTGTGTTGACTCAGCCTGCCCTTACGCCCTTTGCGCCTATTGATGCAATACTCCGGGTCGGCCATGGCCCAATGGGCACCGTACAACTTGTTGCCCGAGATCACCGGTTTGGGTCTTAACCAGTAAAACAGCCGTGCAATCTTGTTTTTTGGCTTGGGGTAGCGAACGGTGTGGCAACCCACACGCCACTCGATGTTCCGGCCGGCCCTGATGATTGCCGGTTTGGTGTAAAGCGCATTGAGCCCTTCATTGACGTTGGGGTCACCGTGGCGCCGTTGCAAAACTGCCGGCATACCGGGATCGAGATTCTTGTCGTCCCGGTGGCGGTAAACCTGCCACATTTGAGCATAGACAATATCGCTATGTATTTCTTTTGCCAGAGCTTCCCTGACCGTCGTTCCCAGGGGGAGGGGAAAAAGAAACTCATCGCTGTCGACGGCGATCACCCATCCTTTTTCGATCTTTTTATAGACTTCCCTGATTTTTTCGATTTTTATCGAATCGTCGAAGCCATCCGGATAACGAATATATTGCACATGTGCGTTGGGGGCTTTCCCTATTTCACGCAGGGTGTCATCATCCGTGTCGGCATCCAGCAAAATGTGTATTTTGTCGGCAAAGGCATAATGCTTCAAAAAAAACGGCGCTAGAAATTCCTCATTGTACCAGGCGGTAATGATTTCAATATTCATTGCAATTCCCGTTACATAGATGATTTCAACTCAAATCGCCGAACATGAAATCGGCCAAGGAAAGGATCGGAGGCCCAAAGAGAAAAGAAGTTTTTGCAAACCGAAGTTTGGCACCGTTTAAGGAGTTTTGCCACACTTTTTCGAGCCGCTTGCATGCTCTCTTCAAACCAACGGTAAAAATTCTGAAATAATGAGTGAGCTTCTTTATCCCCGAAGGCCTTACGATCGGGACTGATTAAGCACGCCGGCTCGCCCCACCTCCCCCTTCAGCGAGCAATAATTATCGATATTTTTCCGGTAAAGGTTGGGGCTATCCCGGTCGGCGTAGGTTTGATGGATTATCCTGGGCAACCAGCCATGCAATTTCTCGACTTCAACCATTTTTAAAAATCCTCGACTTACCTTTCACTCGTGAGGGGCAAGCGATAATGATGCAGCGATACCCCGCAGTCGGGAAGGGCTTCGGGAAAGTCTTCTCCAGGTCGGTGGACGCCGAGATTTTCAGTCTCGGGAATTATCTCTGCAAATGACCGGACGAGAAAATCCGGCCCCAGATCCGGGGCGTTCAGGCAAGCCAGAATCTCCCCGCCGGGGACGACCAGGTCCGGCAGTTTACGTATCAGTTTGGGCCAGTGCTGCAAAGCGGTAAAACTCTTACCCTGGGATGCGGGAGGATCGCAGATCACCAGGTCGAAAGGACCGAGCTTTCGCAACCTGCCGACACTTCGGAAAAACTCCAACGGCATAAAACTGGCCCCGCGCAGGTCGATGGCGTTGAGACGGTGATTGAGCTTGCCGAGCTCCAGCGCCCCGCGGTTCATGTCGAGATTAACGACGTGCCTCGCCCCGCCGGCCAGTGCAGCGACGGAAAAGCTGCAGGTGTAAGCAAACAGGTTCAATATCCGCTTGCCGGCCGCCCGTTCGCGAACCAGCTTACGTCCCACCGCCATGTCCGGGAAAAAACCGACATTCCTCGCCTCGCCGAGACGCAGTCTGTATGACAATCCCGCCTCCCGGGCTTCCGGATGTTCCGGCAACTCACCGGACAACATCCGGCTTGGCCCCCCGGGCAAAAAACGCTCCTGAAGGATGATCGTACAGGGTTTGTCCGGCAGCGCCGCCGTCAGCATACGCGCGAGTTCGCCCAGCCAGGCTTCCGGTCGTCGCCGGTAGAGGATGACCATGACCACGGGCGGAAAATAGTCGATCACCAGGTCGTCGTACCCGGCAAAGCATCGGCCCCGACCGTGAAACAGACGACGGGTTTCATTGTTAGACGGCACATGCCGCTTGATTTCTTCATGAATGATCTGCATGGCGGGGATTATTGCAGAATCATGGCGGGATGACCAGATCAAGTGTGTCCTTCCAAGGGCGCGGATGTAAGATTATCGTTCTTTTTGCCGAGCTGGCAGAGCTGGCGATTCATATCCTTCCCGACAACATGACCCATGCTGCCTCCTCTCCTTCAGTCCTCCGGACAAGATTGTTCCGGCATACCCTGTGATTTGCACTGTGAAATTTCATTTCACAATTTTCAGTCGAAACCGGATCCAAACCGGCCCCCTCCTTCTTTTGCCAAAGATGCACTTGACTCACCGCCTACGCATGAATAGACTTCGGCAAACCTTTGCAACCGAACCGTCAAGGAGAGACTCCATGAACAGCTGCCCCTGCGGAAGCGGCAACGATTATACTACCTGCTGCGAACCGATCATTACCGGAAAAAAACCTGCCGAAACGGCGGAACAACTCATGCGCGCGCGGTACTCCGCCCACGTCAGGGTCGAGATCGATTTTCTCTATTCCAGCACCCACCCCGACCATCGTCAGGGCTACGATCACAAGGGAACGAAAGTCTGGGCCGAACAATCCGAATGGCTGGGCCTCGAAATTGTCGGAACGACGGATGGCGGACCGCAGGACGAAAATGGCGAAGTCGAGTTTATCGCCCGCTTTCGCGATAAAGACGGCGTGCGCAGCCACCACGAACGCGGCCGATTCGAGCGCCGGGAAAAGCAATGGCTGTTTAGCGAAGGGTTGATGGTAAAATCGCAGCCGCGCACCGTCGTAAAGATCGGTCGCAACGATCCGTGCAGCTGCGGCAGCGGGAAAAAATATAAAAAATGCTGCGGCAAGTAAGTTAGCGCCCATCCTTAGCAGCACAAATCAAAACGCCCCGGAAATATTCTCCGGGGCGTTTTGCATTGATACGCTTCTTTGTGGATTCCCGTCGTGGGATCCTGAATCGGATTACCCGACTTCTGCAATCCAGAAAATGTCAATTTTCAGATGGATGGATATTTCCCCTTTTGGCCCGGCGGATCAGAGACTGGCATACCGTCTTCCTCCTTTTTCCTGGGAAACCTCTTTTGCTTTTGAGGTATGTAAACTATACCACAAAATCGTCACCGGCAAACACCTCGTTATCCGTTACCGGTTTGCACGATCACTTTCAGGACATATTGGCAGACCTCACCGGCAACAGTCTGCCGGCCGGGTCGACTTTGTCAGCCGAATCTTCCCATAGACAGAGTCTGTCTCGACCGGAATTCTTTGCCTGGTAAAGTATCTTGTCGGCACGTTCCAGCAGGATGTGAGGGGGCACATCTTCCGCCTCCGAAAAACCGGCAATGCCCATGCTGGCCGATATGGACACCTGTTCATTCCCCAGGATGATTGTCGACTGTTTGATACTCCGAAGCATCCGCTCCCCAAGTTTCTGAGCCGTTTGAGGATCCGCTTCAGGCAACAACACGGCGAACTCTTCCCCACCATAGCGACAGGCCAGATCGGATTTCCGGACGGTTCCGGCGATAATGCCGGACACCCTCTGCAACACCCGGTCACCGACGGCATGACCGAAAGTGTCGTTGACTCTCTTGAAGTGGTCGATATCCAGCAGCATAATGGAAAGGCTTCGCCCGTACCGGAGTGTGCGCTCATACTCCCTGTCTGCCTCTTCGAAAAAACGACGTCGATTGGCCAGGCCGGTCAGGGGATCCTGCAGCGACAGTTCTTCGGCTCGCCGTCGTTCCTTTTCCATTTTCCGCAACGCTTCCTTCAGTTCCGCGGCTTGTCGTTCGATAGTGAACCTTTGCAGATAATCCAAACGCCTGGAGAGTTCCAGGGAGTAACAGACAAGCATCCCTAAAATATTGAAGAAAAAATAGATAAAAGTATTGCTGAAAAGGACTTTTCCAGGGGGAGTGGTAAACAACAAGGCGACAATCAGGTAAAGAGAGAAAGTCCCCCAAGACAGAAAGTTGGAAATGAATTGATCGGGAATTCTCCCGTAGAAAGACATCGAGCAGAGAAGCAGGCCGGCATAATAAAGATAATCTCCAGGCGATGGGGCAATCGCAATCATCGCGATAATCCCCACACTGATGGACAATCCGACAACAAAGGTGTTCGCTGTTCGGAACTTTCGGTACCACTTTGTAAAGGAGAAAAAATACGACCAGAGGAGCAAAGGGCAGACGAAAAAAAATCGAATAATCCAGCAGATTTCCTTTTGTTCCGGGAGAATGGCCCAGTCGAGAATACCGAAAATCGAGTAGAGAAAAATCGTCTCAAGACAAACCGTCCGATGTTTTTTCAGCCCTTTGAAAAAATCATCCTCTCGATAAGCGTCTTCCAGCGCCTTGTCGACGAATCTCAAAGTCAAAAAATTATATGGTCTGTCCCTTTTCACACACAATATCTCTGCGAAGCGCCACAGACGGACGCTCCGGTAAAAACCGACCCTTTGAGCCGGAAATCTTCAGGATTTTGAAATCATTCGGAAAAAAGCGGCAAAGGACCCAACCTATGCAATGGGCAGACCAATCAGGCACTCTTTTCTCTACTCGCGATATCGAAAGCGGTCATATAGGGGAAACCGGGAAAAATGGAGATATCCGACGAGGCAGGGCAGGCTAAAAAAGGTGGGGAATGCCGCAATGGCGCCCCATATGTGTTGCCGGCAACCTCTCCATGGAAAACCCGGGCCTGCAAAATGTGGGGGGGGACATATTGTGACAGGATATTCCGTAGTGTTCTGCTTTGCAGGAATTGCAATAAAAAGCTTTTTTCTCGTCCTGAACAAACTCGGAACGCTTTTCAGGCGAACCAAGCTTGAACTCACATTTATTAAAGATAAGATTTAAACATCTCAGGCATCGGTTGTATCCACCATGAAAATTAATAAGTCCGACAAATGCACCCTCCTTGGAAAGCATAGACTGTAAAATACGGCACAGAATTGGAGTGTTTAAGAAAATTATCGGTCAACAAAAATTAATGGAGGAACACATGAGAACACTCTTTGTTACTTTCTTTGTTTTGATAATATTCGGCACATTAGTCAATGAAAGCCATTCTGAAGTAACGGCTCTTGGCGCCGACAGATTTGTTGTTGTTGAAAACCTTGGTGGTTCCTCCAGAAAAATTTCTTATTTTAATATTTCTGGTGAAAAAATCGTTTTAAAGGACATGGTTATTGTACAGGACAAATTAGACAACCGTATATCTGAAAATGTTCGCAATATATACGTGCAGATAGATAAACTGAAGGAAATTCAGAATAGATGATTTTTATAAGTAAAAAACAACATCAGAACAACAGGATCCCCGCCAACTTTTCCGGGGGGGGGGGGGGGAGGGAGCCTGTTGTTCTAACGTTAAAGACTTATCGGCACTATTTATTTTTAATCAGCTTAAAGCAAAGGTCCACCATTTTAGCAGACAGCTCTCGATAATCCTCGATTATTTTGCATGAATTCATCGCTCGGTGTCGACCTTCACACCTGATGATGTCCAGGATCTCTGCCTTGCTGAACCTTGCCGGTGGCGTGAAATAAGCCTCATTTAAATTGTATTCTCGACAAAGCCTCAGGTTGGATTCATAAAAATAATGATCTATGTACGCCTTCAGATTCGCTAAAAATTCCGATGTTCCTTTCGATCATTTGACAATCTTATCCGACAACATCTGCAAAGCCCTATTGCTCATATGAGGCCCCGGCATATCGAATCCTAATTCAACCGCATTATCAACAGCTTCGACAAGATCCTGATCAAACTTCAAGTTGACCATACAACGGCTCGCATCCTTGACCTCATCACGCAAAGTCAATCCACACTTGTCGCAAAAGTCTTCTATCAGGGAAACATTCGAGATTCTCGATGGGAGTATGCCACATTTAATCTCTGCCTCTGGGTCGCAAACAAAGCGGGATAAGCTTTTATAGGAATTAAACCAGTCACAGATATGGTGTTCATACACCTGTTTGGCACTGTAAAAGTCATTTGCGATGGAAGCGATAAGATGGCGCTCCAATCCGGAGAATAGAGCGAGATTCAGATCAAATTTATGTAAAACCTGATTTCTATCTTTAATACGATCTGACGAACGAAAAACCCACTGGGAATAGGCAGAGACAAAACGTTCGGACTGTCTGCGGGAATATCCCACGATCAGTTTTTTGTCCATCAGGTTCCTGGATAGATTGCAGATATTCCTGACAGCCAAGGGACTGTGAAACAGCGACTCGTGGCTTACTATGATAGCATCACATCGCCGGTTGCCTGACAGGAATTTGGCGAATCTATCAACAGTATTTCCACATGGATATTCCCGACTCAATCCCTCGATTTCTTTTGGTGTCAGTAGCTTGAAGTGCGTTTTCTGGCGGCAGGTTTTTTTGTGCTGTGCAAAGAATTTCTGGATAGATGAAGAACCACACTTGCCTGGGCCAACATGTAAGATCAGTTTTGCCATGATAGCAACCCATCACTTCCTTTTCTCGTGGCCAATTCAAATTAAAGATTTACCATACCCGACATGTAGTGGATGGGTCTATCAAAAACACGAAAGCAAGTGCATTACTCCCCTTTCTAGTGACTCCCCCTTCAGGCTAACCCGAAACCTCTTCATCCTCTTTCGATTCGCTTTCCGAATAGGGGTGGATAGAGGTAATGACCCGGGAGGTGTAGGGCACCGGCGTATAGGGAACCGGCTCCTCGACCTTCGGTTTTTCCAGGCGCTGGTGGACGATAACCGTTATTCCGAACAGTCCGGCGACCAAAGCGATATAGACGTAGAGCCCCGTGGGTCCGAGCATAGCCATGAAGACAGCGGCACCGAGGGGGCCGAGGCAGGCCCCCAGCCCGTAGCAAAGGATCAGGGAAGAGCTGGCGGCGACGATTTCCCGGTTGTCGACCCGGTCGTTTGTGTGGGCGACGGCTACCGGATAGAGGGTGAAGGCCAGGCCACCGTAAAGGCCGCTCGCGACAAGCAGCAACACCAGGGCGCGTCCTGCGGTCAAGATGATCAGTTCGGCCGCCACACAGGCAAGCAGGGCCAGAACGGCCAGCACCTGAAGGCGGTCGAAGCGGTCGGAAAGGAGGCCGACCGGCCACTGCAGCACGAGCCCGCAGAGGATGGTGAGGCCCATGAATCGGGCCACCATGGCGATGGGCAGACCGCTTTGCTGGGCAAAAACCGGGGCCAGGCTGTAAAAGGCGCTGGCGATCAGGCCGGTAACCAGGGCACCGAGCAGGCCCATCGGCGCTCGACGCAGCAGTTGATTCAGCTGCATGGAGGCCGTCTCGGGTAGGTCGGGATGGATGGAGCGGGTCAGGACCACCGGAACCAGGCAGAGGGCGGTGCAGATGCCGACAATCAGGAACAGGTCGCTGCTACCGATGTCCCGGACGTTGAGAAACAGCTGGCCAAGGCCCAGGCCGAGGAAGGTCATGGTCATGTAGACAGAAAAGACCCGCCCGCGCATCCGCGGCTCTGTCCGGTTGTTGAGCCAGCTCTCCACCACCATATACAGGCCCATCATGGAAATGCCGGTCAGAAGGCGGAACAGGAACCAGATGGGCGCGGCGATAAACAGGGGATAGAGCAAGGTCGCGGCGGTGTTGACTGCGGCGAAGGCAGCGAAGGCCCGGATGTGCCCGACGCGGCGGACGATTGCGGGACAGACGAAGGTGCCGAGGGTCAGGCCGATATAGAAACCGGACATGATCACACCGATGACCGGGGCGGCAAACCCTTCGGCACTCAAGCGCAGACTGAGAGTGCTCCCCAGCAGGCCGCTGCCGAGCATCAGGGTAAGAGTGGCGACGAACAGTGCGCCGAACAAGGTCAGGGTGTAGAGCATGATGGCTTGCAATCGTTGTGCAAAAAAACAGGGCTGTCCGGCAGGCTTCCCGGTCGAAAACAAGTTTAACAGATCCAAGTGGATTATGGTGTCGGGGTACATGCGCTTGAGCTGTGAGAGTTTGCTCCATCTCTTCAAGCGCTTCAGGTCGGATGCATGCATGCCGGTGGACATTTTTACGGCTTTTCGCCCCTTTCAAGCTGCCATCCTACCCATTATCAGTTTTGAGGGTTTTGCAACTCTGCCGGTTCGATTTTAACTTTTCGAATGGCTGTCTGAGTGACTTTGACACACGTCAGCAGGAAGCCGTCCCACCGCACCCGCTCCCCTTCGACCGGAATATGTCCCAGTTCGAAAAGAATGAGCCCGGACAGAGAATCGTAAGGAAGACCCTCGGCGAAATCTACCCCGAGCAGATCCTCCAGATCTTTGAGGGGTAGAAATGCATCGACCAGATACTTCCCCTTATCAAGCCGTTGAATGCGCCGCGCCGCACCGATGTCCTTTTCATCTTCGATTTCCCCGACCAGTTCCTCCAACAGGTCTTCGGTTGTCGCCAGTCCGCCCAAACTGCCATGCTCGTCCACCACCATCGCCATGTGGAGGTGGCGGCGCTGCATTTCCCGCAGAAGATCGTTAACCTTTTTCGATTCGGGCACGAAAAACGCGGGCCGGAGGAGACTCTCCAGATCGAAATCGGGGTTCTGTACCGCACGGCCGAGAAGATCCTTGCCATGAACGAACCCCTCCAGATGCTGGATCTCCCCCCGGTAAACGGGAAACCGCGAAAACCGGCTTTCCAGGACCGTCTTCAGGATTTCCTCGCGGCGACTCTCCAGGTTCAGTCCCACGATCCTGGTGCGGGGAACCATGATCTCGCGCACCTCGGTCTGGGAAAATTCGAACACGTTTCGGATGAACTCCTGCTCGCCAACAGTCACCGTCCCGGTTTCCCGCGCTTCGGCGATCAGATGCTGGATCTCCTCCTTGGTCACGAATGCCCGTTCCCTCTTGTCACGGACCCCCAGAAGCACGAGAACCGCTCGGCTCGAAACGGTGAGGATGAAAACAGCCATCCCGCCGATCCGGGCGAGGAATCGTATCGGTTTAGCCACGACGAGAGCGATCGGTTCAGAGTATTCCAGGGCAAGAGCCTTGGGCACCAGTTCTCCCAGGATCAGAGACAGGTAGGCGATCGTTCCGACCACCAAAAATATGGCCAGCGGTTCGGCGTAGTTGCTCACCGCGCGGAAAGGCAGCTGTTGCAGGATCGGTCTGATGACCTCGACCGCGGCAGCGCCTCCTACGGCGGAGGCCAGGGTGCCGACCAGGGTGACACCGACCTGGACCGTTGCCAAAAAGCGGTACGGATTGGCATGCAACTGCTCTACGACTTTGGCCTTCTCGCTTCCCTCAGCCGCTAATTGGGCAATACGACCGCGGCGAACCGAGACGATCGCAAGTTCCGCCCCGGCAAAGAATCCATTCACCAGGATAAGAAACAGAATGATGACGACTTCCAACCACACGGTTTCCATGCGTTATCCTCCAATGCCTACGAACGGGGCAGTCAATTTACAACCCTATACCCGACAAAGACGGCAGGCCGACGCGACCGGGGCATAATGATGGCGTAGTCTCTTTGGTGTCTTTGAGCTGTTCCATAAAAGGACCTCTCTCCATCGAAAGGCGCGGTGGGTTTAGAAATGTCACGACGGTATTTTGTACAGGACGCCTGTTTTAAGAATCTTTTCGTTGTAGACGTGCAACAAGCGGTCCTTTTTCAGCACTCCCAGAACCTGGCGGGGGGAAAATGGATTAACCACCGGAAGTGTGGAAATCTGTTTTCCTTCGAAAACCTCGAAGGCTTTCTCCAGGTTGTCTTCCGGGAAAATATGAAACACATGGCTGGTCATGATTTCCGAGGCAACCACGAGTTCACAGAGATCGCCGATGTCGGTCAACACCGACTGGAGATCCCGCAGGGACAGCATGCCGACCAGCTCGTTTTGTTCGTCCATTACCAGAAAATGCGGATAGGGGCTTTCCTGGACTTTTTGAATCAGTTCCCCCAGATGGGTGTCGGTCCTTACGGTTTCGAATTCTTTCTCCATGTAATCCACGACCCGCATGGAGCGCAGCAGGTTTAGGTCACGTCCGCGCCGTATCTTGACCCCTTGTCGGAGCAGTCCGACCTCATAGACTGAGAACCCGGAAAACTTTTGCACGACGAGCAGGCTACCGATGCAACTGATCATAAGGGGCAGGATAATTTCGAAGGAATAGGTCAATTCAAAAATGGTGAAAATAGCCGTTATCGGCGCCAGAGTCGCTCCGCTCACCAGAGCGCCCATGCCGACCAGGGCGTAACCGGGGAGACTTGTGGCCTGCTCCGGCCATAACATGTTAGCGCTCCAGCCAACAAGTCCGCCCAGCAGGGCCCCCAGAACCAGGGAAGGGGCAAATATGCCGCCGGAAAATCCGCTACCGACCGACACGGCGGTTGCGACCAATTTAAGAACCACGACTATCGTCATGGTGATCAGGGTCACTTTGGCGGCTAGGACCAGGTTGACCGTTTGATATCCGACGCCGAGGACATGCGGCCAACCGATGGCCATCAGACCGACGCAAAGCCCACCGATCGCCGGTCGCACAAAGATCGGCAGGCGAGAACGGTCAAACGCGTCCTCGATCAGAGAAATGGACCGGATGAATAGCAATGCGATCCCCCCGGCCAGCAGGCCCAGCAAAAAATAAAGGGGTATCTCCCAATAGCTGCCCAGACGGAAGATCGGCACATCAAAAGTCGGCAGTCGACCGAGAAAATGGTGGGAGACAACCGTTGCAGTGACGGTCGAAACGGCGATATGGCTTAAATAGCTGATCTGAAAATCGACCAGGATGATTTCCGTGGCGAAAAGCATCCCGGCCATGGGGGCGTTGAAGGTTGCTGCGATGCCGGCCGCGGCGCCGCAGGCCAGAAACACTCTCCGCCATTCCGCGGACAGCTTGACAACCTGAGCCAGGGAGGAGCCAACCGAAGCGCCTATATGTACGATCGGCCCCTCCCGACCGACCGAAGCGCCGCTGCCTATGGAAATGACGCTGGAGAGCATTTTGAACAAGGTTGTTCGATGGCGTATCTGTCCATCTCTGATGACCACCGCCGAAATCACCTCCGGAACCCCTGTACCGCGGGTTTCCGGGGCAAACTTGGCGATGATGGGGCCGATCAGCAATCCCCCGATCGCGGGAGTCAGAATAACGACGTACCATCTCTTGTGAATCGCGGCGCGAAGGAGATCATAAGATTCCCGCCAGCACAGATTCGTGGCAAACCTAAGCAGGTAGCGAAAGGCTACCGCCAAGGCACCGGTCGCAACGCCAATGAATATGGCGAGGAGCAATAGCGCGACCGTATTTTCTCTGAGTGGAGTAATGGAATTTCTAATTGCCAATAGTCTACTCGCTATAAACGAAGCAGCAGATGTTTAAAATCGGTATAACCTTTCCGTCGCAACCTTGCCCCTGCAATTTCCCTTGAGGCTTGAGGATGAAACCGATGCCAGACATATTAAAACGACAGATTCCCCCGGACTTGAGAGTGGGGTGTCGATGACCCGCCCCTGTCGCTGTTGCCCGATTTTTTCGTACACGGGGGACACAAAGCGCTCTATCCGTCTATCAACTTTACTTCGAAGAATGGTCGGAGCAAGGCGAACGACCTCGAAAGACGGGTACTCTCCTCTCGAATGGTCATTACCTGAAGCTTTTTGGGACAAAAGAAATCCCTCCGCCCCATTGGGGGTTGGAGGGATTTCAACCGAATATATTTTCCACATGTTCGGTGAGCCCCTGGATACTCAAGGAGCCGATTGCCTTATACCTTTCATTTTATAATAGTGCGGTGTTTCCGCGACCCCTCTTCGCGGGATCAGCCAAGAAAGAATTTACGTTTTCCGCCATAAGGAACAACCGGATGAGTACGATATCTCTGCAAACGCGACAATCTGCTCAATAGCGCCAGTTTACAAATACCATGACCGGCGCAACTTCATGGGGCAGATTGGTGAACCAATGCCTTGTTTCATTCATAACGTTTATGAGACCTATCTGCACGCCTTTTTGGCAGGTGTCCGCATAATTTATGAAGCCCAGCTGAAGCCCCTTAAGATTTGTTGCATAGTTGAACGCCGCCCATTGCAACCCTGTCATATTTCCTGAAGCATAATTGGCGATAAAAGCCAGTTGCGCCCCCTTGTAGGTTTCCGAATAGTTCGCCAACAATCCGAGGGAAAGCCCCGAACTGACCCCCGTCGATCCGTTGACGACCCCGAGGGTAATCGCATCTTGGGGATTTTGGCTCCAGATGCCGAGCGATACACCCCCAATGCGCGTATCTTTGGAATGAATGGCGATATCCGGAGTGATACTCAACTGGAACCCTCTGGTTTCTGCAAAGGCAGCGGTAGCAAAAAAACAGCAAACCAATACCAGTAACCCTTTTTTCATAGCGCATTTTCTCCTTTGTTAAGATTTAAAAGTCCACGACAGCCGACCCCAACCGGTTACGACGCACATTTTCAGACTAAAGCAGCTTTCGGGCCAGCGTACCGAAAGGGCTCCTTCGGACAACCTTGATGCCCCGATATCTCAGGCATTCGTCGTTAAATACATACAAATTTTCTCTTATTTCCCAGAAACGTCAACTTCAGGCATGCAATATGAAAAAAGACCACTGGGGCCAGTGGCTATTGATGCAAATGGCCAAAAGGAATGTATCTCTCATAAAATATTTGGGTAAAATAGGAATATATGCTGCACATTCTTCCCGTAAGCTCTCGGCGTGCCATACTTTCGCCTTTATCCGGTGAAACAGGGCGCAGGGAAAAGTATTATGTCTGCATTATCTAACCCCGGTAATATGGAGCGACGCGAAGAGAACCATGATCGATCTTGTTTTTACCCAGATTATGTCGGTTAGGCAGTTGCAACAGCTACTGAACCTGCTGGTGCACAATCTGGCGGATACAGAAAGGGGCGGACGCCCGGACGAACAGCGGCAGAAAATGGTGACACATGTCGAAGACCTGCTCCAGCACATGTCCCTTACAATCGACGATTTTCGGGATTTTTTCCGCACCGGGCAGGAGCAGATGCTCTTCGACCTGAAAGAGTCGGTCGGGAAAATCCTCGATCTGTTCGCCGCAGATCTGGAAAGGCATGGGATCGAGACCGTTTTCGATGCCGAGGACGGCCTGTACGTAACCGGCTACGGCAACGAATTTTCCCATGTGCTGCTCAACCTTCTCAACAATGCCAAGGAAGCGCTGGTCGACAAAGGCAGCTCAGCGCCGCGCATCCACATCCGCCTGTTCCAGGAGGAGGGAAAGAAGGTCATCACCGTCCGGGACAATGCCGGCGGCGTCCCGGACTCGATCCGCGAGCAGTTGTTCGAGTCCCATTTCACCACCAAAAAGACCGGCACCGGCATCGGACTCTACATCGCGAAGATCATCATCGAAAAACGCCTGCACGGTTCCATCAGCGCGCACAATACCGGCGACGGTCTCGAATTGCGCATCGAGCTCTGACGCCTCTCCCCTGCCAATGAACAAGTTCACCTTCGCCTGGCTACCTTTTGTGCTCTTTCGCCTTCTGGTCAAATTTCGATCACTAACCCCTCTGACTGCATTTGAACGTCGAAATACAGCCACCTCTGCTTATTCGAGCACCTTCCTCATCGCCAGGAGAACAACGAGGGAAGTCGCCGCAACCCCCGGCCAGAAATAGGATGAAGCCCGGATCGTGTCCAGAAAAGGTAACAACTGTCCCGTCCACCATTCCTGAATGCCACCACCCGCAACCGCGGCATATTCCAACATCTTCTTCTCCTTTCGGCTATAAACCCGGTCCCAGAATTGCCTCACGGCCCACCGTGCCTTTCAGTCCTCTTCCTGGATGCCGACCAGCAGGTTACGCAATTGCCGCAAGACATTTTCAACCCGGCGGGCGTTCTCCGCCCCCATGCGCAGCAGAATTTTCTGTCCGGACGATAAGGATTCCAGTTGCGGGTCGGCGTAACGATAGCGGGTGACATGTTTCACAACGGGAATCGGGCCCTGGAGTTGCGGGGTGTCCAGCAGATGATCCAGCACCTCGATCATACGGTCGTGAAAATAGGCGTCGGGATGCCCCAGGTCCCGGTAGGCCTTTTCCAGCAAGGGATAGATGCGCAGGTAGACTTGCGCCAGCCGCTGGGGCGGGACCGCTTCCGCAAGTCGGACGTAGGGCGCATAGCGACTGAAGTTTTCTGTAGCGATGATTTCTTTCCCGGTTTTGTCGGCGGTCTGAAAGCTGCCGAGCGGCGAGCGCACGGGCAGATGCCTCACGGGCAGATCTTTGCGGGGCAGGGCGTCGATGATCAGCACCAGGCGCTGAATGAAATGCTGGGATAATAGCAGTTGATTCCAGGCCGATTCGCCGAACAATTGCATCAGCAGATCGCTGGTGAAGGGATCGCTTTCGCCCAAAGCGGGCAGCGGGATGACCGGCGCATCCTTTCCCGCTGTGGAAGGTGGTGCCTCGGGCAGGGGATAGCGGATGACCGGTTCGGCTTTCGATGGGGGACCCGGAGATTGCCCCAGTTCCGAGACGGAAGGCGGGTGCGCCGTTTTCTTCGGCCGGAAAAAGACCACCAGCAGAATAACCAGCAGCAAGCCGAAAACGATCGTGACGATCCGCAGCGGTTTCATGGCAGGTCCCCCCTTGACCGGGATGAAGCGAAAATGTCCCGGGCTGATTGTGTTGTATCGCTCAAGGAGCGATCGTAACCGTAAAAGCATAAGCGACCCGCGAGTAGACGTCAAACAGTCTCATCGCGGGTTGGAGTCTCTTGTATCAAAAAAGCCGAACCGCCAGAAAAATTCCGATCATGGCAAAGGCCAGGGCCATTTTGGCCGCGGTCCCCAAAACCAGGCCGAAAAACGCACCGATCCCTGCGCGGCTGGCGGCCCGCAAGTCGGTCCGCGCGGTAAGTTCACCGATCACAGCGCCGATGAAAGGACCCAGCAAAAGGCCCGGTATGCCGAAAAACATGCCGACAAGCGCACCGATGCCGGAGCCGACCATAGCCCTGTTGGAAGCACCGAAACGCTTGGCGCCAAAAGCCCCGGCAATGAAATCGGCCAGCCAGGCCAAAAACGCCAGGCCGCCCAGAAGGGTCAGGGTGCGCCAGCCCACATAGGCAAAATTTTCCGCCCAGGCGGCGCACACCAGGCCGACAAACAACAGCGGAGAGCCCGGCAATGCCGGCAGTATCAATCCGGCGATACCCGATAACACAAACAGCACCGCCAAAGACCACAGAAAATAGTCCATTTGCGCATCCTTCGCGAAAAGAATCCGGGGAACATCCCCCTTGCAGTTATCCTAACACCTTTCGCCAGCCAAACGAATGCCGACTGAATCCCCCAGGCTTGCCATAACGGCCCCGACTTTTGTCCTTTTGCTCGGACCGAAAAAAACGCTTGTTCAACTCCAAAATATATGATAATCGTATTATATAGGTTTTTATATGTTTGGTATTCAGCCCGAACGCGAGGAATCTTCTTCATAGAAAGCCAGTCATTGTTTCCCTGGCGGCCCGGTATACAGTAGCATAAAGCTTCCTCCCTTGTGAGCTTTTACAACATGCGAAAGCACAGAATAGAGTCTTCAGCCTCTATACCTCTCCTATCCAAAAAGCACCTCCAAAATCGCTTCTGTAAATCGGGCCGCAATTTTTATCGTTCAGTACCCCGGAGGGACTTTCTCCGGGGTTTTTTCCATCAGGCTGCCTTTGACAACCTAGATCCTTTTTTTGCAGGTAAAAACATGATTCTAAGCCCAAAAACACAAAATCCCCGCCCGAAGGCGAGGACTTTGTATACTTTCCGAGCCGTCAAAAATTACTGGATAGCGTCTTTAATCGTATCTTCGATGGCGTTGGGCGCGCCGGAGATTTTCATGAAAGTACCCATGCCCAGGTCCGGGAAGCTTTGTGCGATGCGGAATTTTCCGTGCAGGATATAAGCCTTGTTTCCAGAGACCAGCAGTTCGTAAGGCAAATGCGGGGTATGATGCAAATCAGCGGTGTCGGTGGCGGCCATCACGGTTTTGTCGGCACCCTTGCCTTCGAGGATCGCCACGCCGAACACGGATTCTTCTTTGCCCGGAATATCGATACGATATACCTTGTTCACCGCTTTGCTTGAGGACAGGCCGTTCTGCACCTTGTCGAGAGCGCTTTGATGATCGTCGTAAGCAAGCAGTTCGATATGGTCGTCGAAATACGGCATGCCGAACATATAGTGATATTCATTCAGCTTCTTGGCGGTCATGCCTTCTTCCATCCCGAAGTCTTTCTGTTTTCCGATGGCCTGTTCCAGGGCGGCGGACACTCCGGATAGATCACCTTTCATGCAATAGATGTGCTGCATATAGAGGGGGTTGGTATACGCGATTTGCACCTGATCGTCGACCTGAGTCAAAGCCACCCTTACAGCTGCGCCGTAACCGCCGAAATCGGAAGCGGCGGCGGCCTTTTTCAGATCGGCGTTGGTGACAACAAGAATGTGCGCGCCTTCATAGGGGGAATATTCGCCGGCCATCTCAAAGTCGGCATCGATCAGGGCCTGCTTTACAGCGTCCGCTTGGTCGGCGACTGTGGCAGACTCCTGCGCTGCCAGCACATAGGGAAAATATCGATCTGCGGCATGCACCGTTGTGACCGCAAACACACTGAACAAAAGCAGACAAGACAAGCTGGCGAAGATCTTTCGCATAAGTCGGACCCTCCATCAATTAATTTGCTTATATGGATAATGCGATGGTAAACACACAAGAAACTAGCATCCCTCCATCAGGCCGGTCAACGAAAAATCCTCCCGTTCGGCTCTGGTCATGGGCCCGCAAGCTCGTAAAAGCGATTGAGCCGGACCTTAAAGCGACATGGCAAGTACGGCCCCTCCTGCCCCGACTTAACGCTCAATCGTTCGGTTCGGGGGTCACTTCGGTGGGGCCTTTGATCAGTACCCCCCATGCATCGGGGCCGAGATTCGCCGCGTTGGCTTCATCGGTGTCGAGATGCATATCGAGCACGTAGCTTTCTTTGACCCGCACGAGAACGTCGTCGAAGATGATCCCTCGCTCGCCGCCCACACGCACCATCACCCATTGCCTGTCTTCGACGCCCAGACGCTCGGCGTCGGCCGGTGTCATGTGGATATGTCGGGCTGCCTGAATCACACCTTTATCGAGCTCCACGCTACCTTCAGGGCCTTCGAGGCGAAGTCCGGGTGTATCCTCAAGCCTTCCCGAAGCGCGGATCGGCGCATCGATGCCAAGCTTGAACTCGTCGGTGCGCGATATTTCAACCTGCGTCTCCCGGCGTTCGGGGCCAAGCACACGCACCCGCTCGATGCGCCCCTTGGGCCCGCAGACGCAAACCGTCTCTTCGCAGGCATATTGCCCGGGTTGGCTTAGCGGCTTGGCGGGCGTAAGCGAATGCCCGGCGCCGAAGAGCGCCTCGACGTCTTTGCGACAAAGATGTACATGGCGCACACTGGCACTGATAGGAATACGCAACTCCTCACTCATCGACAGGCTCCCCTCTGTCCCCTCGGGACGTGCTTTTTTGTCCGTTAACCGAAATCTGGGCAACCCTGAACTGCAAACCGCCAACCCCATAGGGAGTTGAACCGACGGACCGACGTCGGCGCCCGCTGAACAGTCAAGGGCTTGGAAAATGTACTGAAAGTCCTTTATCATCAACGCTTGAACTTGAATTCAAGAGGTCAAACGTAGACCAGGTTACGTTTTCTGGTTGCTATCAATTCCATAGCAACCATTCTCCCCAAGTGCTCTCAACTTCTCCAAAATCCTCACCATTGCCAAAGTATCCAACCGGCAATACTCCAGCAACGCAGCACGCAACTCGGCAAGGGCCACCGGATCCTCCAGCGCGCACATCTCTTGGTAAGCCTGCATCGCCGCCATGCCGTTGGCGATTGCCAGCCCTTCGTAGGAAAGTTCCGGCACCATCGCCGGCAGCACCTCCTTGATCGAATAGGATCCGCGCATCTGCCAGCGGTACACGTCACGCCGCCGAAACGGCACCATCAGGTCGCGTACATTGGTCAGTCGTGTCTCGATGGCGTCGGCCAAATCGGGGAACAGGGCGGCGAGTTCGCGCAGGATGCCCTTCTCGAAGGCCTGGTTGTAGGCCAGCACACAGGCGTCAGCGGGTATGATCTCCAACAGCTTTTCGATCAGTTCGCGGCGCGGGTCTCCCTGCGGCGGGGCCAGGTATTCGAAGTGCTGCAGTTCGGCGCCGGGGCTTTCCTGAGCATGGATGGAAAACTGAAACGGCACCTGCTGATAGGGGCGGGTGCCGTCGAATTTGGGAATGGGGGTATTGAAGGTTTCAAAATCGAGATGACAGATCGGATACCACAGGGTATCGAGGAAGGCCTTGACCTGCTGCGGATCGATCGCATCCTGCCGGTTGAGGGTCGCTTTAACCTGCTGGCGCTGGGCGGATTTGAGTTCGTCGAGGGGCACATCGGCCAGGCGAACAATCCCCCGTTGATACAACCCGAAACGGTCGACACCTACGCCACGAATATCGAAAACCGAATTTTCGGGAATGTGCCGCCAGCAATAGGGAATGAAGTCGCATTCGTACGGATCGGTGCAGTACGGGCCGATGTCGATGGCGGGCTCGGTGCCTTCGCGCAGGGTGGCGCGCAAGGCCTCGACAATCAACGGCATGCGCTGCTGACGCTCGACAATCTCGGAGGTGACATCCTCGCCGACAAAGAGCCTGTCGACCTCGATGGGACCCTGGCGCACATAGGTATTGTCGATATGCACCAGAAAGGATTGGTAAACGGGCAGACCGCAGCCGTTCAGAACGTAATACTGCACGGCGACGTCGTCGAGGTTGACCTCCTTGACGGAGGTGCCCATCTTGACTTCGTGAATCTGCCAGGCATCGCCATCCCGCACCAGGATGTCGACCTTGACGAAGATGCCGGAAAAAGAGAAAGACGCCTCGTAGATCACCTGCGCGCCGCCGGCGATAAGATCACGTGTACGGTCGATCTGGTCGGAAAAGGAAAGCCCCTCGTAGACAACCTCGGTACCGCCGGGAAAGAGTTGTTGGGCGAGAATGCCGACCTCGGTGCCAAGATCGAACCTGGCCTGCAGATCGGGGCGTTCGGGCAGGGGAAAATCGGGGGGATGTTTGGTCAGCCAAAGGGCCTTGCGGCACTGCAGGCCCTTGAGGATCAGTGACTTGCTGAGTCCCGCATTACCCTGCCGTAACACCATTTCGTTCCTCCTGACGCAATCCGGGAATTACATACGATGAACGATTCATAAATAATGACATAGATACTGCCGATCGGCCACTGATTTAATGCAGGCCCAGGGCCCGCGACCAAAGGCAGAGAGCCCGCGGTGTCGGATTTGAAGTGCTGAGGGCTGAGGGCTGAGGGCTGAGGGCTGAGAAAAGGCTAAAACTAAAATGACCAAGCGACAAGTGACAAGTGACAAATGACTGGACTTAAAGCTTTTCCGCCCTTTCGATCAGCGCCCCGGCGGTGGCGCAGGGCGATTCGGGGGTGGGGTCGAGGTCGATGATGCTATCCGGAGCGCGCTTGGACAACCCGTACAGGTAGGTCTTGTCGTAATAATCGAGCACCGCGTGGGTGGCGGTGGCATAATCGCCGTCGGCGATGGCCTGCAGGGCGAGTCGGGTCCGTTCTCCGCCGAGACGCTTGCTGATGGCCTGTACCGCCCTGCAGAGTTTTTCCGGCGGCACCGCGCCATAGTCGCTGCACAGGCGCTCCACCCGCACCTCGCGCGGCACGTAGACACGCAGCACCGGCGCCGTGCGCATCTGCCTGAACATCCCTTCGGGGATGCTGACGCGGCCGATGCGGCGGCTTTCGTCCTCGACCCAGATCGGCAGCTCCGCATCCAGAACCCGCAAATCGTCGAAGAGGTCGTTTTCGAACTGTTCCGGGGTCGGCTGTTCGACCGTTTCGACGGCCCCGAAAGCCGATCCCTTATGGTGGGCCAGCCCTTCGAGATCGAGGATCTGCTGCCTGCGGCGCTGCAGGTTGTGCAGGATTTCGGTCTTGCCGCTGCCCGTCATGCCGCCGAGCACCAGCAGGTGAAGGGGATTCTCGAAGGCGGCCAGCACGTGCTTGCGATAAGCCTTGTAGCCGCCTTTGAGTATGCCGACCCGGTATCCCACCGTGCTCAGGAGCCAGGCCAGCGACTCGCTGCGCTGGCCGCCGCGCCAGCAATGCACCAGGATCTGCTTGGAGTCGGTAAAATCGCGGACTTTGACGATATAATCGGTCAGCCGCGGCCCGACGATCTCCAGCCCGCGCATGACGGCGGACTCACGCCCCTGATGTTTGTACAGGATACCGACCTCCCGCCGTTCGGCGTCGGAAAGCAACGGCAGACTGCAGGCACCGGGAATATGCCCCTTCCGGTATTCGGAGGGAGAGCGGACATCGAATACCGGGTATTGTCCTGCCTGTTGCAGAAAGGTATCGGGAGTTAAAAAACGGAAGCTCATGGGGTCTCGGTGTTTCCAACCGGGGTGATCAGGGCTTTGATTTCATCCTGGCTGAAACTGTAGTGCTCCTTGCAGAATTCGCAGATAACGCCGGTGTCCTCGTCCTTGGCGGCCATCTCCTGCAGCTCTTCCTTGCCGAGGCTTTTGAGCATGGCCAGCACCTGGCTGCGGCTGCAGGTGCAGCGGAAAACCAGCGGCGTCTCTTCGCTACGCCCGAGAGGGATGCCGCTGAACAGCGCCTCGAGGAGCTGCACCGGCCCTTTGCCGTCGCGCAGCAGCGTAGTCACCGGCGGCAGGTCAATCAGCCGCTTTTCGAGCACAGAGATGAGGGCTTCTTGGCCTTCGGGGAGGGCCTGAACCAGCAACCCGCCGGCGGCGGAGACCCGGCCGTCGTTTTCCAGGTAAACACCCAGAGCCACGGTGGACGGAACCTGTTCGGAGGAGGTCAGATAATAGGCGAGATCTTCGGCGATCTCGCTGCTGTAAAGCTGAACCATGCCGCGATAAGGCTCCTTGAGGCCGAGATCCTTTATAACATGCAGGAATCCGGCGCGACCGACGGCAGCCGGCACGTCGAAACCTTTTTCGCCAGGGGCGATGCCGGATACCGGCACCTTGACCGAGCCGCGCACCCGACCCTGGGCGTCGGTCTCGGCATGCAGCTTCTGCAGCGGCCCATTGCCTTCAACCATCAGTGCCAGGCGCTGATCGCCCTTGAGCAGACTGCCCATGAGAGCGGCGCCGGTAACGAGACGGCCGAGAGCGACGCTGGCGGTGGGATCGGTGCCCTGCCGGCGACAGATGGCATCGACCAGTTCGGTGGTGACGGCGGCGGTGGCACGCAGGGTACCGTCTTTGGTGGCGACACGAACGAGATGATCCTTCATGGTGATTCCTTAGGGATAAACGCCCCGAATGTGGCGGAGCTCATGGGAAAACTTGCCCAAGGGCGATATTGCGGTTATAGTCTTGCCACGACAGCGGGCCCATGCTACCGGAAACGGGCCGGTTCTGACAAGACTTCATATTCACGGAGGATGGCATGAAAATCATTCTGCCGGTTGCGGGCAAGGGCACGCGACTGCGCCCCCACACCCATACGCGTGCCAAATCCCTGGTGCAGGTGGCAGGCAAAACGGTACTGGAACATATCATCGAACGCCTCAAGGTGCTGGACGCCGACGAGCTCGTCTTTATCACCGACGAAAACGGCCAGCAGATCGAAGCCTTCATGACACGCTGTTTTCCCGAGCTGAACTGCAGCTACATCGTGCAGAAGGACCGGCTCGGCCCGGCCCATGCCGTGTCCCTGGCCGCGCCTCGCATCGAGGAAGGGGACGACGTGCTGGTGGTGTTCAACGACACCATCTTCGTCACCGACCTGACCCGCATTCCCGAATTGTGCGCCGACTGCGACGGCCTGATATATTCGAAAGAAGTCGAGGATTACCAGCGATTCGGGGTCAACGTTATCCGCAACGGCATCATCATCGACATGGTGGAAAAACCCGACACGCCGGTTTCGCGTCTGGCCCAGGTCGGCCTCTACTATCTCAAAAACGCCGGCCGCTTCATGCAGTATCTCGACGAGACCATTCAGGCCGGCGACACGGTCAAAGGGGAATTCTACCTGCCGTCGGTCTTCATGCGCATGGTCAAGGACGGGATGCGCTTCCGCGCACCGGAAATCGATGCCTGGCTCGATTGCGGCAAGCCGGAAACCCTCCTCGAAACCAACCGCTACCTGCTGGAAGAACGCCATACCTGCAAAGGAGACCTCATCGACACGGTCGTCATCCCGCCGGTCCATATTGCCGACGGGGTCACTGTACGCGGCAGCATCATCGGCCCCAACGTGTCCCTGGCGACCGGTACGACCGTCGAGGCCAGCATCGTGCGCGACTCCATCGTCAACGCCGACTGTCAGGTCAAGGACGCCAATCTGCGTTTCAGCATTCTCGGCTGCGGCGTACGCCTGGCCGGTTCGCCGCGACGCATGAACATCGGTGACGACTCCCTGATCGAAATGGACAGCTGAGCTTTTTCCGTCCCTTTTGTCCCCGAATCCCGAACAACGCCCTTTCCGGTCCCGGAAAGGGCGTTGTCGATGGTTCTCTTCTTTTCACAGGGTCATTCCGGATGCATGGAGGTGGGGGCGGCCAGACACAGGCCAAGGTAGATGGCGGCGGCCAGATCCACTTCCTCAAGGGAAACCTGCTCGTCCCAGGTGTGGGCGGTCTCCAGCGAACCGGGCCCCAGCAGCAGCGGGCTGCTGCCTTTTTCGTAGAACAGGTTGCCGTCGGAATGGGACCGGAACGCCGTAAAAGCCAGGGGCCGCTGCAGGCGGGGATAGAGAGTTGCCAGGGTGTGTCCGGGCCAGTGGTCGCTGCCGAGGTCGTAGCTGCGACTCGCCCAGGGGATCTCGACCTCCAGTTCGAGCCCCGGAATATGGCGCCCGGCGGTGGTCAGGCGCCGGCGCAGGGCGGCAATCGTCTGATCGAGGTCGAGGGGCGGCGCAAGGTGCAGGTCGATCCAGGTTTCGCAGCGGTCGGGTACGACGAAACCGGCCTGGGACGAATTCATTTCGCGGATGGAATAGACCAGGCCGCTGTCGGGTTTGCGCAGCAGCGGCAGACGCCCCAGATACAGCAACACGCGCAACATCGATTCCACCGCATTATGGCCGTGCTCGGGCATGGACGTATGGCTGCGCCGCCCGCTGGTGGTCAGCATCACCTCCACATAGCCGTAGTGGGCACAGCAGGCCTGCAAACCGGTCGGCTCACCGATCACCACCCAGGCCGGGCGGCGTTCAGCAAGAAACGCCAGGCTGCCGGCGCCGTCTTCCTCCTCCCCCACCACCAGCAGAAGCCCCACCGAAGGACGTGCTTCCGGTCGCAGATTTTCGGCCAGGGTGAGAAACGTCTCCACCATGGCAGCGCAGCCCGCCTTCATGTCGGCGCTGCCGAGCCCGTAGAGAATACCGCCCTGCTGACGCGGTCCCATTTCCAGAAGTTCCCAGTCAGCCACCGTATCGACATGCCCGACCATATAAAAATCGGGCTCGCCCTCGCCCATGACGCAACGCAGATTGAAACGGGTTTCGTCAAGGTTCTCGCGGTACACTTCGAGACCCGCCTGATACAGGGTCTCTTCGAGAAACAGCTGGATATCCTCCTCTTTGCCCGATGGGGAATAGATATCCACCATCTCCCACAGCAGACGGTGCAGACGGTCGCGGCGCAGACAGCTGCGCAATGAATCCCAATGTGTCAGCATGGCCATCCTATTTTTTGCGCGAGCGGGTCAGATTGAGACTCAAATAAACATGCTGGCGCGGGTTACCGAATCCCTGTTTGCGGAAAAAGTTGATCGCCGGCTCATTGTCGGCGGCGGTGTCGACGATGATCATGCGCACCCCCTGGTCCTGCATGCGACGCCGCAGCTCCCGGAACAGCCCCTGACCGACCTTGGCTTTCTGCACCGTCGGCTTTACGCCGAGCCACACCAGGTAACCGTACTTCCAGGGGCCGCGCTGCTTTTCCACCGTGGTACCAAGGGCGAAGCCGACGATCCTCGCATCGAGTTCGGCGACCAGGCACAGTTCGTTGTCGGAATTGAACAGGGTGGTGATTTCGTACTCGTCCCAGGTGCGGTAGAGAGTCGGCGAAAATTCCGCGGTGAAAACCGCCTCGCCGATGTGAAACACCTCGGGCAGATCATCGATGGTCATTTCGCGGATGCAAAGGCCGGTCTCCGCGGGTGTAATCAGCTTGCTTCGTGTTTGATCGTCCAGTGTTTGATCTTCCATCATCGGTCATCCGTAGCTGGGGTTTTGTTTCTATACGCTCCATATGTCCTATAGGCCTAATAAGACAGAGGCCTCTTGCTCTCTGTCCTCGGACCTGAAAATTATAACAAATCGAGCAGCTTATACCGCTTGCGCGGTCATGGTATTGTCGTTATGATAGCGTCCCGGCCACCGGCGCCGCAACCATCCTGATTCAGCGCGAGGTGCTCATGTCCGAAATGATCGTTCAAAGCCTGCCCTACCTGGCCCCGCCCCTGCTGGGGGCCATGATCGGGTACGTTACCAATTATATCGCCATCCGCATGCTTTTCAGGCCATTGCGGGCCTGGCGCATCTTTGGTCTGCGGGTTCCCCTGACTCCTGGCATCATCCCCTCCAAACGCGAAGAACTGGCACGCCGCATCGGCGACATGGTCGGCAGCCATCTGGTGACGGCGGACGAAGTTGCCGGGGCCCTGCAACGAGAGGGTTTTCAGCTCGAATTGCGGCAGGCAGTGGCGGGTAAGCTCGGTGGACTGCTCGACCGGGAACTCGGTCCCTTGTGTGACCTGGTGCCGGAAAAGTTTCAAAAACGTTTCCGGGAACTAACCGAGACCTTGCGCTGGAAAGCGGTTCGGGCCCTGTTCGAATACCTGGAGACCCCGGCCTTCAAAACCCGTCTGACCAACTGGCTGCAGGAAAAGGAGGAGGCGCTGCTGGCCCGCGAACCGGCCAGTCTGCTGGGCACCCTTCAGCGTACCGCCCTGGAACGCCATGTACGGAATAAGGCCGTCGCCTGGCTTCAATCCGACAAGGTCGGCCGTCAGGCCGGCCGCCTGGTGGACGAGCAGCTGCAACAGCTGCTCGACTCGACGCAACCGTTGCGCGATTTGATACCGGGCGACCTGGTGGACGGCATCGAACGCTGGATCGAAGGGGAGTTGCCGCCATTGATGGAGCGCCTGCTGGTCTTGCTGCAGGACCCGGATGTGCGACAGCGCCTGGCGGTTCGGGCCCAGGAGGCCATCGCCGGCTTCACCGAATCCCTGGGGCTTATGGGAGGACTGGTTGCGGGGTTTCTCAGTCCTGAAAAAATCGCCGAATATCTGCCCGGCCTGCTCGATCGCGCCGGCGATGAAATCGGCCGATGTCTGGCCGAGGAGCAGACCCGACAGCGGATTGCCGCCGTGATCCGCGAGCGTCTCGACCTGCTGCTGGAAAAGTCGCCGGCGGAATTGCTGGCCAACGTGCCATACGGACGCATCGCCCGGGTTCGCCGTTTCGTCCGCGCCCGGGTGGTGGTCGGACTGCGCAGTGCCGCCGCCGGAAAAAGTCTGCAAAGCTTGATCGATCGCGTACTCGACCCTCTGCGGCAGCGCAGTCTGGGGTCGCTGCTGACGGACCTGATCCCCCCCGGCGGCATCCCCATGGCCCGCCGGGCTTTCCACGATCGTCTGCTCAAGGCCCTCTGTTCACCGGCTGCGCGGGCGGCAATCGATACGGAACTGGCCAAAATGGTTGAGGACTGGCTGTTCGAGCGCCCTCTCGGGCGTCTTTCCTCCCGCCTGTCGAGCGAAGTGCGGCAGGAATTGGAGGACGGCCTCCATGCGCAACTGGTACAGCTGTTATGCCGGGAAGTTCCGCCCCTGGTCGATTCCCTCGATATCAGCCGCATGGTCGAGGACAAAATCAACAATCTCGACATCCTGGAGGTGGAGGGCCTGCTGCTCGGCATCATGCAGGAACAGTTCAAGTACATCAATCTGTTCGGCGCCCTTCTGGGAGGCATCATAGGGACCGTAAACCTGCTGGTTATAAGCGGATTCTGAAGAAGTGGAGAAGTAGGACCCAAGCGGCAACCTGAAGGGAATTGGCATGTTTGTTTTACGTGGATTGTTCGGGCTGCTGGCCCTGACCGGAATCGCCTGGCTGTGCAGCGAAAATCGTCGCCGTCTGCCGTTCAAGACCCTGCTGGCAGGGATTCCGCTACAGATCCTGCTGGCGTTGCTGCTTTTGAAATTGCCGGCCTTTCGCAGTTTTTTTCTATCCCTCAATCAGCTGTTTCTGGCCCTTGACCGGGCCACCGCCGCCGGCACGGGGCTGGTATTCGGCTATCTCGGCGGCGCGCCTTTGCCCTTTGCGGAAACCGGTCCAGGCAGCTCGTTTATTCTGGGGCTGCGTTCCCTGCCGCTGGTGCTGGTCATGAGCGCCCTGTCCGCGCTGTTTTTCTACTGGCGGATTCTGCCGCTGGTGGTAAAAGGAATGTCGACGCTCTTGCGCAAGGTGTTGCCCATTGGCGGCGCGGTGGCCGTCGGCGCGGCGGCCAACATCTTTGTGGGCATGGTCGAGGCTCCGCTGCTCATACGCCCCTACCTCAAAACCCTCAGCCGCAGCGAACTGTTTACCATCATGACCTGCGGCATGAGCACCATCGCCGGTACCATGCTGATGCTGTACGCCGGCTTTCTGCAAAACGTGATTCCCGACGCCCTGGGGCATATCCTCATCGCTTCCCTGATCAGCGCTCCGGCCGCCGTCGTGATTGCCCAGGTGATGGTCCCACCCGAAGGTTCGCCGACGGACGGCGACCTGGCCATGCTCGAATCAGCGGACAGCGCCATGGATGCCATCACCCGCGGCACGGGCGAGGGGCTGAAGCTGTGGCTGAACATCCTCGCCATGCTCATCGTGCTGGTGGCGCTGGTCCACCTGGGCAACGAGGTGCTTGCTCTGCTGCCGGCCATGGGCGGCAAGGCCCTCACTCTGCAACGCCTGCTCGGGTGGCTGCTGGCGCCCGTTGCCTGGCTTATCGGCATTCCCTGGAACGAAGCGACTACCGCCGGCAGCCTGCTGGGCACGAAGGTCATCCTCAACGAGTTGCTGGCTTATCTGGATATGGCGCAGTTGCCGGCCACAGTTCTGGACGCGCGCAGCCGACTGATCATGGCTTATGCGCTGTGCGGATTCGCCAACTTCGGCTCACTGGGCATCATGATCGGCGGCATGGGCACCATGGTTCCGGAACGCCGCGGTGAAATCGTCAGTCTGGGACTGAAATCGATCCTTGCCGGGACCCTGGCGACCTGCATGACCGGCGCGGTGATCGGCATGCTTTAGTCGCTGCCCCAAATTATCGGGTATGCTTTAAGGCAAACGGCAACCGTTTTTTTCCAAAACATCGGAATCAGGCTCCCGGATGGGTTCCGGGTCCTGGTGGAGTGATGCTGAAAAAACGATAAAACCTATAGGGCTCCTGGGCTTTGCGAAAAAAGGCAGCGATGAAAACTTCCCGAGGAAAATACCGCTTCCCCTGGCGCAGCGGCAACCGTTTCCGGCTGCTGGTCGACGGCCATCGGTTTTTCCCTGCCATGGAAAACAGCATCGCCGCCGCACGACGGTATGTGTTGCTGGAAATGTACCTTTGCGAATCGGGAGCGGTGGTCGAGAACCTGTTCAGGCAATTGCGGGAAGCGGCAGCGAGAGGCGTGCGGGTTTGCGTGCTGCTCGATGCCTACGGAGCTCTCGGTTTGCGTCGCAGCGACCGCAGGCGGCTCATTGATGCCGGGGTCGAGTTGGCGTTTTACAACCCGATTCGCTTTTTCCGCTGGCGCAGCAATCTGCTGCGCGATCACCGCAAACTGCTGCTCGTTGATGGCGATGTAGCCTTCACCGGCGGCGCCGGATTGACCGATGCCTTCGACCGACGTACCAAACCCTCCGCCTGGTGGCATGAAGTCATGCTGGAAATTCGCGGCCCCTGCCTGGCCGACTGGCAGGTTTTGTTCGCCAGACTCTGGAACCGTTGGGCGAAAAACGCCCTGTCGCCAGCTCCCGGTGGAGCCTCGTCCCAGGGCAGCGGCGGCCGAGGCCGGGTTACCGTTCAGAAGGGCATCAAGGGCCGTTCCGAAATCATGCGCTCCTATGTTCGGCAGACGCGACGCGCCAGACACCGGGTATGGCTGGCGACCGCCTACTTCGTGCCGTCCTGGAAATTGCGCCAGGTACTGCGGCGCAGCGCCCGCAACGGCCGCGACGTGCGGCTGTTGCTGCCCGGCGCCCTGAGCGACCATCCGGCGGTGTGGTACATGGGGCGGCGCTACTACCACCGTCTGCTGAAAGCCGGCGTGCGGATATTCGAATACCAGCCGCGTTTCAGCCACTGTAAAATGCTGCTGTGCGACGAATGGCTGAGCCTCGGCTCCAGTAACGCCGATGCCTGGAATTACCGCTGGAACCTGGAGGCCAACCAGGAGCTGCAGGATGCCAAACTTTGCGCGGAGGCTGCGGCGCTGATGGAAGAGGATTTCGCCGACAGCGTGGAGATACGCCTGGAAGATTGGATGGTAAGGTCCTGGCGGGTCCGGCTGCGGGAATGGTTCTGGGGCAAGGTGCAGGCGTTACTGGGATGGTTCAGTGACCGGGGCCGCCGGCCGCGCAACGACGATCCCTTTTAGACACGCCTTGCAGCCTTCATAAAAAACGATTCCGATGTAAACCTCGGCGTCTCCAGAACGTCTGTAAAACCTGGGGTTTGGAACGGTTCTAACGGCGAATTTTCCTGAAAAAACGCCCCGCAACAAAAAAGGCCCCCGCAGGGGCCCTGACGATTGGCGCTACCAGTTCCAGCTCAGGCCGGCGTCGGCCAGATGCAGATTGCGGGTATCGCCGCTTTGAAAACCGAAGTTTTCGACCCGGTCGAAGGCGTAGTTGAAACGCAGGGTCAAACGGGGCGAACAGTGCCACTCCACGGCCACGCCGGGCTGATAATGCTTTTCTGCGACGCCGCCCCCCGCCGAGCGTTTCTGGTGGTCGAAGTTTAGAGCCAGGCGCAGTCCGAGGGGAAAGTAGGTCTCGATCTCGGCGAAATAATCCTTCGCGGTGCCGCCCATGGCGTGGCCCATGATTTTCCGCTGGTAGGTGTAGCCCGAGGTATACTGGCTGTGATTGTACCAGAGGTTGGTATCGATGCTGGTATCGGCGTACTCCAGGCGCAGGCTCCAGCGTCCGCTCGGCTCGATCTGCGGCAGGTAGACGCCGGCCAGGTATGCCTTTTTGGAGAAAAACGGCAGAAAGCCGGCGAAATCGGCCTGGTCCTCGCCGCCAAGTTCGCCGTAGAGTTCGGCGTTCCATAAAAACGGCAGTTTGATGCGTACGTCGATGGCAGCTACCGAATTGCTGGTATCCTCGTCGCCGCTCAGGTTTTCACCGCCGATGATGGTCAGGAAATCGTCGAAATCGATGCCGGGGCGGCCTTTGCCGCCGAACATGACCGTACGGCTCATCCCCAACTCCAGCCAGGATGTTGGCTTGATGCCGAGGCGCATGCCGCCGAAATAGGGTTCTTCCACGTCGCGGTCGTCATCGAGGCGCGCGACGAACAGATCGAAACGGAATGCCCCCAGGTACTTGAGAAACCACGGCAGAATGACCGGGGTTGGATTGGTCAGGCGGATCATATCGAGAGGATCGGCATTGTTGGTCAGCACCAGCGAGCCATTGCGCCCCTGCCCCCACCACAGGGACTGGCGCCCCACGGAAAGGTCGACCGGGCCTAGGGCGAGAGTGACGCTGCCCTGGCGCAGGCGAATGCCGGTATTGCCGTTTTCCTGGCCCCGCAGTACCGGCTGCCAGTCCGCCAGCAACCAACGTCCCCAGCGTGCCTCGCCGGACAGGGTGACCTCGAGATTGTGGTTCTCGCTGTAGTCGAGACCATCGCGATTGCTCAACAGGGCGAACTGACGGGCATTGGTACCGGGATAGGAACTGTCGGAACCGTCGCGGAACACATAATCGAAACGCATTTCGCGAATCGGCTTGAAATAGCTTCCGGCACGATCCGAACCATTGCGTTGTTCACGAATTTCCAGGTGGAATTCCTTTTTCAGGCGGGCGACCAACTCCCGGGCGACCGGCGGCAAAATGCGGTCCCGGGCCGCGGTCATGGCCTCGACGGTCTGTCGGGCGGCCTCCCCTCTGGAAAATGGGCGGTCGCCCTGCAGGGAGGATTGAATAAATCCCAGTCCGGCCAATTTGTCCAGAGCCGGATACACCCAGCTGTCGAGAGAGATGGCGGGACTCGGAGCGGCGGCGACCGGTAGGGCCCACACCAGCAGCAAAGCCAGGATCATGATCCAGCGGCATGACATGTAAGGGTTCCTCCTTCATAATCCGGGAACCGGTCCCGGACCGGCCTCGGCGGACATGGCCAGCGGGGAATCGTCGGTTCTGCCTGATGCAGCAGACCGTCGGTCCCCCGGGCCGCAAATTGGATTACAGACTCGATTTTGTTAGCACAAACACCGTCAAAAAGCAAACAAAACTCATGTCTGCAGGCGCCGCATGGAAAGCGATGCGCTTGTAACGATGCACAGTCTGCATAGTTTTCTGGGCCGGAAGACGGCCCGCGGAAGGATGCTTCAATGAAAAAAGTTTTTATCCCGGCACTCGTCGTCACCATAGTCGCTGCCGTCATTATCTTCTGGCGCGTAAAGGGGAGGGAAGCCCCCATCCAGGTCCTTGAAACGGCGGTCGTAGACCGGGGCAGCGTTCGCCAGGTCCTGGAGCAAACCGGCATCGTTAAAGCCCAGGTTGGAGCCATTGTAAAAATCGGCGCCAGAGCCACCGGGACCATCGAGCAAATGCTGGTCCGGGTCGGAGACGAGGTTTCCCAGGGACAGTTGGTGGCACGCATCGACAGCCGGGAGATACGCTCCCAGGTGGCCGAAGCACGTGCCCGACTGCAGACCGATGAAGCCGAATTGCAACGGGTGCGGCGCGTCGGTCCTCTGCGTATCGAGGAAGCGCGATCCGAACTGGCCCTGACCCGAGCTCAGGCAAACTACCTGCAGAACAACTCCCGGCGCATCCGGCAACTGGCGGAGGAGGGGGTGGTATCCCGGGACGAACTGGAAAACGCCCTGCAGGAAGCGGAAGTCGAAACCCGCCGCCAGGCTGCACGCCAGGCAGCCCTGGAAAGGGCCCGGCGGGAGTATGAGGAAGATCTGCACCAAGCCGAACTGGCGGTAAAGGCCAGCAAGGCGAACCTGAACGCCCTGCAGGTACGATTATCCTATACCAGCATTCACAGCCCCATCGACGGTGTGGTCAGTCAGGTCACGGCCCAGGAAGGGGAAACCATCGTCGCCGGCCTGCAGGTCGCCAATCTGATCACCGTACTCGACACGTCGCGGCTGGAAATGTGGATATATGTCGACGAAACGGATATCGGCCAGGTAAAACCGGGGCAGGCGGCCGAATTCCGTGTCGATGCCTATCCGGACAAGGTATTTCGAGGCACCATCAAAACGGTCTATCCGGAACCGGAAATTCGCGACAACATCGTGTATTACAAGGCGCTGGTGGCGATACCCAAACGGCAGGCAGCCTGGCTGCGCCCAGAAATGACCACCCAGGTGCAGATCGTGACCGCCGAAAAGAACTCGGCGTTGCGTCTGCCCAACGCCGCCCTCAAATGGATCGACGGGCGCCAGGTGGTTTTCCAGGTGCAGCCCGACGGTACGGTACTGGAGCGCATGCCGAAACTTGGTCTCACCGGCCTGCTCGAAAGCGAGGTTGTGCAAGGCCTGCAAGAGGGAGACCGGGTGGCGACCCAGGTGGTGCTCGGCGACGTCGGCAAACAACGAAAGGCAAGACGATGAGAACCGATACGCCGCTCATTCGCCTGCACAATATCGAAAAGACCTTCACACTCGGCGAATTGGACATCGAGGTGCTGCGGGGGGTCAGCCTCAACATCGAACGGGGAGAATTCGTCGCCTTGCGCGGCGCCTCCGGCTCAGGGAAATCGACCCTGATGCATATTCTCGGTCTGCTCGATCGCCCCACCGGAGGCCATTATCTGTTGCAGGGGGAAGACGTCGCCGGTCTGCCGGACGATCGACTAAGCGCCCTGCGCAACCGACTGTTCGGCTTCATTTTCCAGACCTTTTATCTGATTCCATACGTTTCCGCCCTGGAAAACGTCATCCTGCCCGGACTCTATAGCGCCACGCCGGCCCGACATCTGCGCCAGCGGGCCGAGGAACTGCTGAGTCAGGTCGGGCTTGCGGATCGCCTTCATTTTCGTCCCGGACAGCTGTCCGGCGGCCAGCAGCAGCGGGTGGCCATGGCACGCGCCCTGCTCAACGACCCCCAGGTACTGCTGGCCGACGAACCGACCGGCCAGCTCGATTCGGCCACCAGCGCCGAAATCATGACCTTGCTGGAAACCATCCATGCCCAGGGGCGCACGGTCATCCTTGTCACCCATGATGCCGCCACGGCCGAATGTGCCGGACGGGAGGTTCTGCTGCATGACGGTCTGGTCCGGAATCGCTGAGATACTGACCATCAGCTGGCGCTGCGCCGCCATGGCGCGCCGTGCACTGTGGGCCGCCAAGACCCGCAGCCTGTTCGTGGTGATCGGGGTGGCTCTCGGCATCGCCTCGTTGACCATCATCGTGGCGGCGATCGACGGCGCCGAGCGCAAAGCCAACGAAATGGTGCAGATATTCGGCCCCGACGCCGTACTGGTACTGGGCGGCAACATCGAAAGCCGGGCGGTCGGCCAACGCACTCTGACCCTTTCCTACGACGATGCAGCCACCCTGCGCCGTTCCCTGCCGGGGGTTTACATGGTGGTACCCATGCGGGCCAGGTCGAGCGTTCAGGTTCGCTACGGCGGCAACGTAACCCAGGTGCCGCTGGTGGTGGGCACCTCCGCCGGCTACGCCCGGGCCTGGGACTGGCCCCTCAGCGAAGGACGGGACCTGTCCGAGGAGGACCTGAGACGCGGTGCCAAAGTCGGCCTGATCGGCGATACCGTGGCCCGGGAACTGTTCGGAACCCGGTCCCCTGTCGGCCGAACGGTGCTGATGGACCGTTTCCCGCTGCAGATTGTCGGCCGGCTCAGCTACCGCGGCGTGACGGGCGGAGGCGGCGCCGTGGATGACCGCATCATCATCCCCATCACCACCCTGACTCAGAGATTCAACATGGACCGCAAATATTTCCGGGCTCTGCGGATTAAATTCCACAATCCGGAATACATGGCCGAACACGTCGCCAATCTGCGCAGCCTGCTGCGCCATCTCCATGGCCTGCGACCCGAAGAGCCGGACGATTTCAGCATCCTTACAGCGGATGAAATTCTGAAGTTTCTCTCCACCTTCAAGGGCGGTCTAATCCTGTTCTTAGGCGTTACCGCCCTGGTGGCGATGGTGGTCGGCGGCTTTGTGCTGGCCAACCTGTTTTATCTCAGTGTCGACGAGCGCCGCTCCGAAATCGGCCTGAAAATGGCTCTTGGCGCCCCGCGTTGGGCAATCCTCGTGCAGATTCTGCTGGAGGCCGTGAGTCTGACCCTGCTCGGGTCCGTCCTCGGCATGGGCGTCGGCATGGCCATGGGACAACTGCTGGCACGGCTTGGCCTATTGAAAATTCTCTTTTCCTGGAAAGTGTTCGGTTTCGCCCTGTTCGCCTCCCTGGCCATCGGCCTGGCATTCGGCCTCAAGCCGGCGCGACGCGCAGCGTCCATGGCTCCCATTGAAGCCCTCAAAGGCAACACCTGAACCTGGTTTCGGCGCATTCTTCGGAGTATCGGCTATGCTGTTCAGTATCAAAATCGCCCTGGCCTCCCTGCATGCACACCGTATGCGTACCATTCTCGCCATGCTCGGCGTGCTGCTCGGCGCCCTGGCCTTGACGGGAGTGCAGCATATTTCTCGCGCCATGCTGCTCAAAGCCGAGCAGGAAACCGCCAAACTCGGCAGCAACCTGTTCATGGCACGTACAGGACAACTGGCCTTCCGACCGGGTCGGTCGGGAAGAGTACGCCTCGAAGCCAACACCTTCACGCTGCAGGATGCCCGGGCTTTGGCCCAGGGGCTTCCGGCAGTGAGGCGGGCCGCCCCCTTTGTCAGCGTAACCATGCCGGTGCGCGCCGGCAACGTAAAAATCAATTGCCAACTGGTGGCGACCCTGCCTGATTACCGCGTCGTACGCAATGCCGAGCCTCGACTCGGACGTTTTATCGTTGAGGCGGACGAACACCGGAAAGCCAAGATCTGCGTCCTGGGATGGAAAATTGCTCAGCGGTTGTTCGAGCGGCCCGAATCGGCGGTGAACCAAAAGGTCTACTTTGACCGCACCGGCCTTCGCGTGGTGGGGATCATGGAGGCCAAGGGCGCCGACATCGCCGGTGCCGATCAGGACGAGCAGGTATTCGTCCCCATGTCGACCTACCTGCGGCGCATGGCCAACCGGGACTGGATAACCGGCGTCTATCTGCAGCTTGGCGCCGAAGCCGACCCGGACTCGGCGAAACGAACCGCGACCGCCATTTTGCGTCGGCGCCACCACATCGCAGCAGGGGAAGACGACGATTTTTCCGTGCTGACGGCCAGGGACACCATGGAGGTTCAGGAACAGGCTCTCAATCTGGTCGGAACCCTCGGATTGATCAGTTCTTCGGTCTCCTTTGCGGTTGGCGGACTCGGTATTCTGTCCATCATGATACTGCTGGTGCGCTCCCGGCGTCTCGAAATCGGCGTGCGACGTGCGGTGGGAGCCCGGCGACGGGATATCGTGCGCCAGTTCCTGATCGAAGCGGCCCTGATGGCGGGAATCGGCGGCCTGTTGGGAGTGCTGAGCGCTCTGGGACTGGTGGCGATCATATGCCGCATCGGTCAGATGCCGATGGTTTTCGAACCCTGGCTGGTGATCATGGCATTGACCGGCTCGGCCTTGCTGGGCCTGATGGCCGGGGCCTACCCCGCCTGGCAGGCGGCGCAGGTTGAGATTCTCGATGTGTTGAAGAGTGAGTGAGGGTCGGTGGGCACGAGGCACGAGGTTCGCGGGACGCGGGACGCGGGACGCAAAAATCGTAAGGCAACTGATTGGTGACTGGTGATTCGTGATTGGTGAATGCTTTTTCCAGTCTGCGATTTCCCCCCTCGTGACGCTGCCGAAACGGAACGAGCGGCGGGCAAGGAGCCGGGGCGCGTTTTTCTGCCTACTCTTTTGAGCGCATCAAAAAAGTAGGGCGCCGTACGGGGGTGCAACCCCGCGGTGCCGGTATTTCATGTACGGGCTACTAAATGTTGAATTCCCGGTACCGGGCAACGATAAATCGATGACCGATAAGATAAACGGGAGCGCTCCGGGAGCAAACCTTCCCGAATGCGCTCCCGCAAGCGATCAAAGTCCCTTCAACGAGCGGTGCGCCGCCTCGACGGTGCGATCGATATCTTCCACGCTGTGCGCCAGGCTGACGAACCCGGCTTCGAACTGGGACGGCGCCAGGTGCACGCCGTTGTCCAGCATCCGCCCGAAGTAGGTGGCGAACAACTCGGTATCGCTGGCTTTGGCGTCGGCGAAAGACGTTACCGGTCCCGCCTGGAAATAACTGCAGAACATGCTGCCGATCCGCTGCAGACAGGCGGGGATGCCCGCGGCTGCAGCCGCCTGGCGCAAGCCTTCGGCCAGCCGGCCGCTACGCTCTTCCAATTGCTCGTAAACACCTTCTTCCCGGAGCAACTTGAGAGTGGCGATGCCGGCGCTCATGGCCAGGGGATTGCCCGACAGGGTACCGGCCTGATAGACGCCGCCGTCCGGCGCCAGATGCTGCATGATGTCCCGACGTCCACCGAAAGCGCCGACCGGCAAACCGCCGCCGATGATCTTGCCCAAACAGACCAGATCACCCCGCACGCCGTACAGTTGCTGAGCGCCGCCGTAGGTGACTCGAAAACCGGTCATGACTTCATCGATGATCAACAGTATCCCATACCGGTCACACAGTTCGCGCAACCCTTCCAGGAATCCGGGCTGCGGCGGTATGCAGCCCATGTTGCCGGCGATCGGTTCCAGTATGATGGCCGCCAGGTCCGCTTTGTGCTCGTCCGCCAGCGCCCGGACTGCGGCCAGGTCGTTGTAAGGAGCCGTCAGGGTATGGCGGGCGAAATCCGCCGGAACTCCGGGTGAGGCCGGAATGCCGAAAGTAGCAACGCCGCTGCCGGCATCGACCAGCAGACTGTCGGCATGGCCGTGATAACAGCCCTCGAACTTGAGAATCTTGTCCCGGCCGGTATAACCGCGTGCCAGACGAATGGCGCTCATGGTCGCTTCGGTACCCGAGGACACCATGCGCACACT
>JASKKK010000049.1 GCA_030154185.1 Desulfuromonadales bacterium | reverse complement strand
CAAGGATGACACGCTGGAATAGGTAGCGGACATGATCGATACCGCCGGACGCCGGCCGGGAAGAGCCTGCCAGATTTCTTCCGTGACAAAGGGCATGAAAGGATGCAACAGGCGCAGCAACTGTTCAAGAACGGTATACAGCACAGCCCGAGAAGTCGCTTTTCGCGTTTCATCTTCGCCGTACAAATCGTCCTTGCTCAATTCGATAAACCAATCGCAGAATTCGTGCCAGGTGAAAGCGTACAGAACACCGGCAGCTTCGTTGAACCTGTACTCCTCCAGGGCCTGTCCAGCTTCGCCCGCCACTTCGATAAGCCGCGTCAGGATCCACCGCTCCGACAGGGCCAGGTCGCTGTTGTCCAGATCGATACCGGCAGGATCGAAACCTTCGAGATTCATGAGGGCGAACCGACTGGCGTTCCAAAGCTTGTTGACAAAGTTGCGATAACCCGCGATGCGATCGAGGGACAGTTTGACGTCACGTCCCTGGGCCGCGAACGCCGCCAGGGTAAATCGGAACGCATCGGTACCGTACTCGTCGATAACGGTAAGAGGATCGATGACGTTGCCCTTGCTCTTGCTCATTTTCTGCCCCTGAGCATCCCGTACCAGGGCGTGGATATAAACATCCTTGAACGGTACCTGGCCCATGAACCTGATGCCCATCATCATCATACGGGCCACCCAGAAAAACAGAATATCGAACCCGGTAATCAAACAGGACGTGGGATAAAACTTCTCCAGGGTCGCGGTTTTGTCGGGCCAGCCCATGGTGGAAAAAGGCCATAACGCAGAACTGAACCAGGTATCGAGCACATCGGTTTCCTGACGCAGCTCGCTGCCGCCGCAATGGCTGCAGGTCGTGGGATCCTGACGGGAAACGGTTACCTCATTGCAATCGGCACAGAACCAGGCAGGGATCCGATGCCCCCACCAGATCTGGCGGCTGATGCACCAGTCCCGGATATTGAACATCCATTCGAAGTAGGTTTTTTCCCACTGTTGGGGAATAATCCGCGTCTGCCCGGTCTGAACCGCTTCAATGGCTTTCTCGGCGAGGGGTTTTACGTTCACGTACCACTGCAGGCTCATATAAGGCTCGATGATGGTTTTACAGCGATAACATTCCCCGACGGCATTGAGGTGCTCTTCGGTCCGCTCAAGCAGTCCGGCTTCGTCCAGGTCGGCAAGCACCTTTTCCCGTGCTTCGAAGCGCTCCATCCCCTGGTAACGGCCGCCGTTGTTATTGACTACGCCCGATTCATCGAAAATGTTGATGAATTCGAGATCGTGACGCTTCCCGATTTCAAAGTCGTTGAAATCATGACCCGGTGTGATTTTTACGGCTCCGCTGCCGAATTCCTTGTCGACATATTCATCGGCGATGATGGGAATCTGCCGTTCCATCAACGGCAGCATGATGAATTTTCCGATCAGGTCGGCATAACGCGGATCTTCCGGATGTACGGCAACCGCAGTATCCCCGAGCATGGTCTCCGGACGCGTCGTCGCGACCACCAGATAACGATCGGATCCCACCACGGGATAACGCAGATGCCAGAGACTGCCTTTTTGATCCTGGTGTTCCACTTCGAGGTCGGACAATGCGGTATGACAACGGGGGCACCAGTTGATCAAGCGATTGTCCCGATAGATCAGGCCTTCCTCGTAAAGAGTGACGAACACTTCCCGCACGGCGCGGGAAAGCCCTTCATCCATGGTGAAACGCTCGCGCTCCCAGTCACAGGAAGCGCCCAACCGTTTCAATTGATTGATAATCTGGCCGCCGGATTCCGTACGCCACTGCCATACACGCTCGACGAACTCTTCCCGGCCCAGGTCGTGACGACTGCAGCCTTCGGAGGACAACTGTTTTTCCACCACATTCTGCGTGGCGATGCCGGCATGGTCGGTACCGGGCTGCCACAGAGCCTCGCGGCCCTGCATGCGCTTCCAGCGCACAAGGATATCCTGCAAAGTATTGTTCAGAGCATGCCCCATATGCAGCACGCCGGTAACGTTAGGAGGAGGAATTACAATGGAAAAAGGCTCTTTCGGAGATGTCTCATCCGCATGAAACAGACCGTTTTCAGTCCAGAATCCATACCATTTGGCCTCGACTTCGTGAGGCTCATAACCTTTGGGGAGTTTCGGTTCCATAGGCAGTCCGTCCTTTAGGCAAAACATGCCATGGCAAAGATGCCATCGCACGCTGATCAAAAACAAACGGGGATTTTAGCAATCCCCGTTCGGTAGGTCAACTATGCAGCCTGCCTGCGGCAGGTTTCATATCACTTTTCAAAGCCCTTCCAGCAGGTGTTGCTGTCAGGCATTCTCCGTTATGCGCCGGATTTCGTCTCGAATCATCGTTTCGGCCAGATCAGGCACAACCTCCCAGGCAATGCGCTCCAGAACGGTATCGGCCAGTCGTTCTATCACCTCGGCCGCCACCTTTTCGACAATGCGGGTCAAGTCCTCTTCGGAAATCCCCTGAACCCGCTGCTCCACCTCGGCAGGCGTCGCAGCGGAATCGGACGCAAAACCGTCTGAGACGGCTCCCTCGACCGGCACATCCGCACCGCTTACGGACGCCATGGCGCGGGCGTCGGCCTCAGGGGGGGCGCTGGCCGGCTTGGCCAGCCTATCGACCAATCCCTTGTTCTGGAAAAAGCCAAGGCCGTCACGTTTGGGAGGTTCGGCAAGCCGGCCCACAAGACCGGGATTCTGGAAAAAGCCCAGACCATCGCGCGGTTCCGATTCGGAAACGGATTCGGAAACGGATTCGGAAACGGATTCGGAAACGGATTCGGAAACGGATTCGGAAACAGGTTCGGAAACAGGTTCGGAAACAGGTTCGGAAACAGGTTCGGAAACAGGTTCGGAAACAGGTTCGGCAGTTACTTCTTGCGCCTCGCTGACATCGTAACTTGAGGAAGGGGTTTGCAAATCGTTATCGGCGTGAATCAGATCATCGTCGGAAGCGAATGCCAGGTCGGCAGCGTGTTCCGCGGCAAGATCTTCAGCGTCAAGGTCTTCCTCCAGGAGATCGTCCTCATCAAGAAACAGTATTTCGTCTTCTTCTGCGTCATCGAGCCAAAGGTCGTCCTCACTGTCCGCCCCCACACCAGGCGTCTCGACTGCGGAAACATCCAATCCTTTATCGTCCGGGGCACCAAAGGGCTCTGCCGTATCTTCGACGGCAAAAGCGTCGGCATCGTCAGATGCGCCTTCCAAATCGGACAGAAACGCTGCTTCAAAATCGGGTTCATCCACCTCTGTTACAGGAGGCGCCGCAGCCACGGAATCTGCCGCATCCTCGAAATCGACAGCCGGCTCATCCAATTCCTGCCACATATCGGCATCAGCCGAAACGGGCTCCGCCATTTCATCGACAAAACCGTGCTCCCCTTCATCCTCAACCGGGCCAGGTTCCGCAATCGGCTCCGGCACACTGGCCAGAAGTTCGTCCACCTTGTCGATCAGCGCCTGCGATTCAAAGGGTTTCACAATCCAGTCATCGACGCCGGCAGAGCGGGCTTTGTCTTCATCGAAGGGTTCAAAACTTCCGGTGAGCAACAGAACAGGGATATTGCTTAAGGAGGGATCTTGCTTGATGGCCGCGCAAAGCTCGTACCCATTTTTCCCGGGCATGATGGCATCGGCCATAATAAGGTCGGGCTTTTCGGAGCGGGCTGCAGCCAAAGCGGATTCGCCATCGCCGACCACCGCCAGACTGCAATCTTCGTTGGCAAAAATAATTCCAACCACTTTTTGGATGGTTATACTATCGTCGGCCAGCAACAGCTTCTTGCTCATAAAAGCCTCCCTGCACAATACAGAATACGCCATGGCCCGCATCCTTATCGGAGCCATCGATTTATTGATTTATGTCGGTGGTGAAGACGTGGATATAAAAATACGCCATCAACACCACGGCTCCGCATGGCATGATGCGGAAGAAAAACAACCACCGACAGGACAAAAAAAACAATCGATGGACTATGGCAAACATTAAGTAAAACGCTTAGAAAGCTAGCATAGCCCCCCTGCGGTGTCAAGCTTTTTGGCTGGAAAATTCAATAGTTTATCCAATCTATGAGAGTTCGTTAAAACCCCCGACTTTAGGCGCCTAGATTTATAAAAATGGACCTGGCGACCGTTTCACCTTGCGAAAAGCAAGAAAAACCTGAAACGTCTCTGCAACCATCCGCCATTGGGATACGAATTGTCAGATATTGATGCTTTTGCAAAAAACATCAAAGGGGAGAGCTAAACAAAAAGCGCCACATGCAAAGCGCGCGATTGTCGAGCAATGAGGCGAACTTAAGTACGTCGAAGCAGCGAGACAATCGCAGCAATGCAGCCGTTGGTGAGTTTTTGCGACGCCACCAGATATTTAATTTCAAGCCGGACCTATTCGCCTTGAAAAAACGAACTGCATTCATACACAGAAAAACATGACCGGCGGCACAGTCGAAGGAGTATCGTCAATTGCCACCGAGCCGGCAACGACCATAAGACCAACGAACGACAAGTCCGTTTCTCCCCCACGACTCATCTTTGCCGGGCTAAGAAATGCATCCACCGTTATGTTACATACATAGGAAGAACATTTGTGCTTTTAGAGATTTCAGACATATCGAAATTTAAAATTTATTTGAAAAACTCCCAAATACCAATAAAAATAATCTTTTTACTTGATTTTAAAAAAAAATATTGTATTAGTAAACAATACTTCTTTCAAAGAAGAAAAATTTATCCTTAAGGAGGACGCCTCTATGGCAACTTTACTCGAAATGGCTGCAGAGATCGTTGCATCTCATGCCTCCACCACCCCGATGACAAAAGAAGAGCTCATCGCGGAACTTAACGATTTACACCAGGCATTGGCTGCAATCGAAAGCGGAACAGCACTAGAAACGATCTCGGAGGGGGAAGAAGCTTCTCAGACACCTGTCGTTTCCCGTAAAAAAGCATTTGGGAAAGACAAAGTTGTTTGCATGATCTGTGGCAAGCCGATGAAGACCCTTGCGCGGCATCTGAAGACCGCTCATGGCATGACGGCATCGGAATACCGGAAGCAGTTCGACATCCCCCGCACTCAGCCCCTGGCAGCGCGCGCCTACTCCGAAAGCCGCCGACAGATGGCCATTGACCGCGGACTCGGCGAAAATCTTGCAAAGGCCAGAGCTCAAAAGGCCAAGAGTAAAGCCAAAAAATAATCGATAAAATCAAAAGGGGCGGGAAGAATTGAAATTTTTCCTCTCGCCCCGTTTCATTATGCCTACACCTGATCAAAGCAATCTAAACTTTCTAGATCCCAAGAGACGCCCCTGCTCATCCAGCACGTCCACACGCCAATTCCCTCTGCCGGTTTCAGGCACGGTTTTTTTTGACCAGGTCCTCCAATTGGGCGAACCGACCGGCAAAGCCACTCGCGCCACTTCCCGTCCATCGTGATACCATACATGTGATATTGTGACATTCTTGCCGGCGCCTGTAATGCGCGAGTAGCAGTAGAGAGCATCTACCGAGGCCGCATAGGACTGAACGGCATCGACAGGCATACGGTCACGTATCCCCGTGGTTACGACAATGTCGGAAGCTTCAAGCTGTGTCTGTTCGGCCTGCACATAGGTACACAACAAGCCTATACTGATCAACAAAGCCAACAAAAGGTACCTCACCGTTTTTCTTCCTGGCATGTCCATCCCTCCTTCATTGTTTTATCGAGATTTTCCTTGACCCGATCCCATCCTTGCCTATATACCCGTAGACGACTTGTAATAGATGCCCTCATTGCATTCTTCTCAGAACTCTCCTTAACCAACGGATTCCGTGCAATATGAAACGCCTTCTGCTTGGGGACCATAGAGAAAACCTTCTCGCCACCCTGGACACGATCCTCAAACATTGGGGATACCGCGTTCTTGCCATGCACCGTCCGGAGCGCCTGGCCAGGTTGATCCGGGATACCGACCCCGATCTGATTATCGTCAACGCCGAATGGCTTTCGGAAGATGCCGACGGCGAAATTATACAATCCGTGTCCCGGTGCATTGAAGGCGGAGCATCCCTGATCGTTCTCGGCACTCCCGAAACCCGCTTCGATGTCGATCTGCAACATCAGTTTCTGCATGTACCGGTGGATGTCTTCGCTCTTTTCTCCGCAGTTCAAAGTCATCTGGAAAAATATCCGCGGCAGAACATGCGGCTGGCATTAACCCTTCCGGCAATGATCTGCCGCCACCACAAGTGCCATCTGGGCGAGATTTTGAGCCTCAGCGCCCGCGGTCTGTTCATGAAGGTCGGTTTCCGCCTGGAGCAGGGAGAAAAATTCAGGATCGTCTTGCCCTTATTGGGCATGAAGCAGGAGTTGGAACTGACCGGGAAGGTGCTGTACTGCATCCATCCGGATCCCGGAAACAACTACCAGCAGGGTATCGGTGTCGAGTTTGTCGACCTGCCCCCGCAAAGCAGCCAGTTGCTCGAACGCTATATCGAAAGCTGCTTCATGGAGGAGCTGTCCGTTCAAAAAGCAAGGCACGGCTGGCAGCCGAACACCGTTGGCGTCGCCGCACAAGAGGCGGTGCTGCACCTCCCCGCCCTGACCTGAAAAACGTTTCCAAGCTCATCCCAAGCTGCGCAGGAAGCTTTTGCCGACCAGGCCGTCCAGGCCGAACATCTCCGCTATCGTGGCCGCAACATCGGCAAAACTGGCGCGGACACCGATATCCTGCCCCTTTTCCAGGTCTGGATGCCACACCAGCAGCGGCACACTCTCCCTGGTATGGTCGGTTCCCGCCGTCGTTGGATCACAACCGTGATCTGCGGTAATGACAAGCACATCCCCCCGTGTGAAATCGGTAAGGAAATCCGCCAACCAGAGATCGAACGCTTCCAGAGCCCGCCCAAACCCCAAGGCATCGAGACGGTGTCCATACAACATGTCGAAATCGACCAGATTAGTAAACACTATACCACGATCGATTTCTGAGAGGGCTTGACGGGTTTTGCCCATACCATCGGCATTATCGGAACTTTTCACGGAACGGTCGATGCCTTTGCCGGCAAAAATATCGCTGATCTTCCCTACCCCAGAGACCGTCAGCCCGGCTTTTTGCAAGCGATCCAGCAAGGTATCGCCTTGAGGGGGCATGGCGAAATCCCGGCGCCCCGCGGTCCGCTCGAAGTTATCGGCCGATTGGCCGACAAAGGGGCGTGCGATGACCCTCCCGACACGGTATTCATCAAGCACCTTCCGCATGCCTTCACACAAGGCATACAGTTGCTTACGCGACAGGACGTCTTCATGAGCGGCTATCTGAAACACCGAATCGACACTGGTATAGACGATGGGCCTGCCTGTGCTCAGATGTTCTTCACCCAGTTGTTTGAGAATTTCCGTGCCGCTGGCTGCATAGTTTCCGAGCGGGGGCACTCCGGCAAGATCGGAAAAAGCGGCGATGACCGCATCGGGGAAACCTTCGGGATACGTTGCAAAAGGCTGGTCCTGAACCAGTCCCGCCAATTCCCAGTGTCCGGTGGTCGTATCCTTGCCCGAGGAGCGTTCCAACATGCGTCCGTAAAGGGCGGACGGTGCCGACACCGCATCGACTCCGGCAATGGGTACGACCCTGCCCAGGCCGAGCTTTTCCATGGTCGGCAGATGAAGCCCGCCGCAACGCTCGGCCACGTGGGGCAAAGTGCAGGCATCCTGATCGCCGTACTCAAAAGCATCCGGCTGTCCCCCGACGCCAACGCCGTCGAGGGTGATCAAAACGACCCTCTTCCAGACAGATAAAGTCATGCCTCCTGCTCCTTTTGCCATTGCTGCATAATCCGTATGCCGTTGCTGGTTCCGATACGATGAGCGCCCGCTTCGAGCATGGCACGACAGGTTACCCAGTCGCGAATCCCGCCTGCCGCCTTGACTTTGATGCGCCCCTTCGATGCCTGACACAGCAATCGGACATCCTTCTCGTTCGCCCCCGACGATGCAAAACCTGTGGAAGTTTTCACATAATCCGCACCGATCTCGGCCAGCAGGTCGACCAGCTCGATCTTCAAGGCATCGCTGAGGCAACAGCATTCGATGATAACCTTGACGGGTTTGCCGCCCGCCGAGGCCAGAACCTGCGCCACGTCGGTACGCACCTCGTCCAAGCGGCCATCCAGCGCCGCACCCAAAGGAATGACCATATCTATTTCACCGGCCCCCTCGGCCACGGCACGAGCTGTGGCGGCACACTTGACGGAGGTGGTGTCATATCCCAGGGGAAAACCGACGACCGTACCGACAGCCACGCCACTGCCGCGCAACAAAGCTGCCGCCTCTGCCACAAAACGCGGCGGAATGCACACCGAAGCGAATCGCCAATTAGCCGCCTCGGAGCACAGGCGTTCGATCTGAGCGGAGGTCGTCTCTGCCTTGAGCAGGGTATGGTCGATAAAAGAAGCTGGAGATTTCATGCGAAAACTTTTCAAGGGGAAAGGGGCGAGCTTGAGGACATGGGACCTATGGGAGGCATGCGTCCCATAGGTCCCATCGAAAACGGCATTTTCGGTGAGACTGGGCTATCAGCCCGCATCAGGTTCGATAGTCGGCATTTATCTTGACGTAGTCGTAGGTGAGATCCGATGTGTAGTATTCCGCCCGGCCGTCTCCCAGTCCGAGATCGATATGAACGGCAAATTCTGCCTGCTTGAGAACGGCCGTGGCCTCCTCTTCGCGTTCGGGGCCCGTCCCGAGACCGCCCTGCACCACCGGCACATCGCCGAAACAGATGGTGATATTATCGGGATCGACCTGCGCTCCGGAGTAACCGACGGCAGCGATAATGCGTCCCCAATTGGCATCTTCGCCGAAAAAGGCGGTTTTCACCAGGTTGGAGGTCGCAACACTGTAAGCAACCCGCCGGGCATCTGAACTATCAACGGCCCCGTCGACCTTGACATGCACCAGCTTGGTCGCCCCTTCGCCATCCCGGACAATCATCTTGGCCAGGTCGAGTAAAACCTCGCGCAACAAGACGGCAAACTCCCGGCCAGCGGAGGTATCCGCGACGATTTCGGGACTTTGCGCCTCTCCGTTGGCCATGATCAGCACCATATCGTTGGTCGACGTGTCTCGATCAACGGTGATGATATTGAACGAATTCTCCACCGCCTGATGCAGTGCTTGACGGAGAAAAGCCCGATCGACGCAGGCATCTGTCACCACGAAAGCGAGCATGGTGGCCATGTTGGGATGTATCATCCCGGCGCCCTTGGCGACGCCCAGCAGGGTATAGGGTCTATCGCCGGAGCTCTGCCGGCTGGAAATTTTGGAAAAGGAGTCGGTAGTCATCATCGCCGTGGCAACATCCGCCACGGCATCTTCCGACAACGCGCCGGGCAACTCGGGAATCGCCTTTTCCAGCAACGGCATAGGCAAGGGATGCCCTATGACGCCGGTCGAGGAAACCGCCACCAGCCGTTCATCAATTCCCAGGCGGTCGGCAACCATGCGTCCGCAGCTGAGAGCATCCTGCAACCCGGCTTCCCCCGTGCAGGCATTGGCATTACCGCTGTTGACCAGCACCGCCTGACATAATCCGTCCGCAACGCGAGGCGCCGTCAGAAGAACCGGCGCGGCCTGGACCTTGTTGGTCGTGAACACCCCCGCAGATCGGGCAGGCTGCCGGGAAAAGATCAGACCAAGATCGAGTCGACCGGATTTCCGGATTCCCGCTGCCCGTGCCGCAAAAGAAAACCCTTTGACTGTTGTCATAAGCGCTCCGTATTCGTCTCAGAAAAGGTAAGGCATCGCTCGGCAGCCGTTACTGCCCGCAACATTTTTTGTATTTCAATCCGCTGCCGCAGGGGCAGGGATCATTACGTCCCACTTTTTTTTCCTGCCGTACAACCGGTTTAGGAGCGGCATCTTCCCCGCCGGCACGGTTGAACACCATCTGGTGTCTGCGCTTGCGTTGCTCCATGCGTTCGACATCCTGTTCCCTCGCCAACTGAATGCGAAACAGTTTCTGCACCACCTCCTGGCGTATCCGTCCCATCATCTGCAAAAACAGTTCGTAGGCTTCCCGCTTGTACTCCTCCTTGGGATTACGCTGGGCATAACCGCGCAGACCGATTCCTTCCTTGAGATGATCGATGGAAAGCAGATGATCCTTCCACTGCGCATCAATGGTCTGCAGCAACAGTACCTTCATAAGATGCGCCATGACCGGAGGGGTAAATTCGGCTTCACGCTCCTCCAGACGATCACGCACCTGTTGTTTGAGATGATCGCTCAAAACCGCCGGCGTCAGATTCTGCGCGTTGACATCGATAGGAGCCGGAGGCATGTTGAACTGGCTGTAAAAATCTTCGTTGAGACTGGTCCAGTTCCAATCTTCCGGAGGGTTTTTTTCAGGGCAGAAGGTCGCCACGATATCCTCTACCATCTCATCCATAATGGCGGCAAAGGTTTCCGGCAACTGTTCGCCCGCCAGCACTTCCCGGCGCTGCGTGTAGATGACGTTGCGCTGGGTGTTCATGACATCGTCGTACTCGATAAGATGCTTGCGGATATCGAAGTTGTGCGCCTCAACCTTTTTCTGAGCATTTTCAATCGCTTTGGAGATAAAACGATGCTCGATCGGTTCTCCTTCGGGGATTTTCAGACGATCCATGACATAGGCGACGCGATGGGATCCGAAAATGCGCAACAGATCGTCTTCGAGACTCAGATAGAAACGGCTGGCCCCGGGGTCGCCCTGACGGCCGGCCCGCCCGCGCAACTGGTTGTCGATGCGCCGGCTTTCATGGCGCTCCGTACCGAGAATATACAGACCGCCCGCCTCCAGAACATCCTGTTTTTCCTTAGCGCACAGGTCCTGGTACCGGGACAGAATCTGGGCATAGGCCGCTTCGGGATCTTCAGCGCCGGCACTTTCCCTCTGCGCCAGCAGTTCGGAGTTGCCTCCCAGAATGATGTCTGTACCGCGTCCCGCCATGTTGGTGGCGATGGTAACGGCGCCCTTGCGTCCGGCCTGTGCCACAATTTCCGCTTCCCGCTCATGATGTTTGGCGTTCAGAACATTATGGGGAACACCTCGTTTGCGCAGCATCTCTGACAAAGTTTCGGAATTTTCTATGGAAATGGTCCCGACCAGCACCGGTTGCCCTTCGGAATGACGTTCGATGATATCCTCGACCACCGCCATGAACTTTTCCCGGTTGGTCTTATAAATGACGTCGCCGTTGTCGATCCGGGCAAGCGGCCGGTTGGTAGGTATCACCATGACATCGAGCTTGTATATCTCGTTGAATTCCGTTGCTTCGGTGTCGGCGGTACCGGTCATGCCCGCCAGCTTGTCGTACATGCGGAAATAGTTCTGGAAGGTAATGGTGGCCAGGGTCTGATTCTCGCTTTCGATCTTGACCCCTTCCTTGGCTTCCACCGCCTGGTGCAGTCCGTCGCTCCAGCGCCGGCCGGGCATGAGACGGCCGGTGAACTCGTCGACGATCATCACCTCGCCTTCCTTGACGACGTAATCGACATCCCGCTTGAATAGAGCATGGGCCTTGAGAGCCTGATTGACGTGATGGAGCAATTCAATATTGCTCGGATCATAGAGATTCTGCACGCCCAGCAAACCTTCCACCTTGGCTACGCCTTCCTCGGTGAGAGTGGCGGTTTTGGCCTTTTCATCGATGGTGAAATCCCCGGTATATTCCCGCACCGTCTGCCCCACGCGGCCGTCCCGGCTTTCGATGACCTCCCCCTCCTTGAGCATGGGAATGACCCTGTTGACCGAATAATACAGTTCGCTGGAAGCTTCGCTTGGCCCCGAGATGATCAAGGGCGTACGGGCCTCGTCGATGAGAATTGAATCGACCTCGTCGACAATGGCGTAGTGCAGCGGCCTCTGGACGTAATCATCCAGGGAAAACTTCATATTGTCGCGCAGATAGTCGAAACCGAACTCGTTGTTGGTGCCATAGGTAATATCGCAGGCATAAGCGTCCTTGCGTTGACGGTCGTCCAACCCATGAACGATGCAGCCGACAGTCAAACCGAGAAAACGGTGAATGCGCCCCATCCAATCGGCATCGCGACTGGCCAGGTAGTCGTTGACCGTTATCACGTGCACTCCCTTGCCGGGCAACGCATTGAGATAGGAGGCAAGGGTGGCGACCAGGGTTTTGCCCTCACCGGTTTTCATTTCGGCGATCTTGCCCTGATGCAGCACCATGCCGCCGACGAGCTGAACATCGAAATGGCGCATCCCCAGAACCCGCTTGCCCGCTTCGCGCACGACGGCGAACGCTTCAGGCAACAGAGAATCGAGATCGGCCCCCTGAGCGAGGCGCTCACGGAATTCAATGGTCTTGCCGGCCAGCGCTGCATCGGACAGTTTTTGGACCTCCGATTCAAGAGTCCCGATATGCTCGACCAGGGGTTGCAGACGCTTCAGGTCACGTTCGTTTTTACTGCCGAATATTTTTGTAAGTATGTTTTCAAACATAAAAGAGATCTCCGTAAAAAGAGTCACCAGGCGACCGAAAAGGAGAGGTAAAAAGGCGATTCAGAGGCACTTCGCCCGGACCGGGCGAAGTGTAGCACAAAGAAGATGGTTTTCTCAACGGGAATGGACAGAACCGGCAGGCCGGCCGTAAAAAAGCCTCGGTCATACCGAGGCCGGGAAATGCTTTAAGAATCAGAAAAATTTGCGGGGATTGACGGGAACACCATTCAGACGGACTTCGTAATGAAGATGCGGTCCGGTCGACCGACCGGTGTTGCCGATGGCCGAGATCCGATCTCCGCGCTTGACCCGCTGTCCCACCTTTACGAACACCTTTGAATTGTGGCCGTAAAGGGTCTGATAACCGTAACCGTGGTCGATAACGACCATCTTTCCGTAATCGGAAGCGGTCCTCACGCGTTTGACGACGCCGTCGGCCGGGGCCAGGACCGGCGTACCGGTTCGGGCGGCAATATCGAGACCGTGGTGCATCTTTCGGCCCTTACCAAACGGGGAATTGCGCAACCCGAAACCGGAGGTGATCCAGCCTTTGACGGGCTTGATGCTGGGCTTGGCGGCAAACAGCGAACGTTGGTCGTTGAGCGCCCCCTGAAGCTCCTCGAGGCTTTCCCTGCGCAAATCGATGGAGTGCCGGATTTCGTCGATCTGACGCTGCACCCCGGACAACTCGACAGCAGGATCGGTGTCGAGGGGTCCACCAATCCCTACAGGCACCTTGTCGGCGGGTTCGGCCAGATTTGCCATCAACCGGACTTTGGTATCATTGTTGGCCAGAACCACCATCTCCTTCTGCAGGGCTTGGAGCTGACCGGCCATCAATCGCAGGTTCTGCCGGTAATCGCGGCGCTCGGCTCGCAAACGCTGCAATTCGGCACGGTCGAGGTGGATACGACAGCAATGATAAACAAGACCGCCTACCGTCAGCACCGCCACCACAAGAGCCGCCGCCAAAAACCGCGCCCAACTGCGCTTCACCTGAAACCGGCGGGTACGGCGGTGGCCTTCGGGAATAACGATGATGGAATACTTCTCGGCGGGCAAAAAAACCTCCCATATAAAGGTCAGGAAAAAACAGTAATTACTGGTAGATAATGGAAAGCGCCGAATCTGTCAAGGATTAATATCCATGCACCTGCAGGCCGAGCGCCCTCTGCCCTCTTTACAGTTTGATACTCATGGCAATTTCATCGCAATCCGGAAACTTGGGGCATTTGAGACAATCGCTCCAGATCTTCTGCGGAAGTTCGGATTTTTCAATATAATCGAAACCCATTTTTTCGAAAAAGCCCGGTTGGTAGGTCAGGGCGAAAACATGCTTCAAGCCGAGCTCCCGAGCTTCGTCGAGACAGGCCTGAACCAGCTGTCGACCTACGCCGCGACGCTCATGGGCGGAAGCGACAGCCAACGATCGGATTTCGGCCAGATCCTCCCAGCAGATATGCAAGGCTACGGCGCCGACGACCTCGCCGCCCTGTTCGAGGATATAAAAATCGCGCAGACATTCGTACACATCGGCCAGGGAACGAGAAAGCATGAGCCCCTGCTGAGCATAACCGAGCAGCAACTTGTGAATGATTTTGACATCGGGGATACGCGCTTTACGAATCATGAGTTCACCCCTCTTCTGGTTGTGCAGCCACGGACTGCTCGATAATCTCCCGGGCATGTTCCATGGTACGCTCCGTCACCTGGGCTCCGCCCAGCATGCGTGCCATTTCCTCCACGCGCTGTTCTCCGTGCAACCCTATCAGTTCCGTAAAGGTACGTCCGTCTTTTTCCTGCTTTTGAACCCGGTAGTGATGATCGGCACAGGCGGCTACCTGGGGAAGGTGGGTTACGCAAAGGACTTGCGCCTGGCCTGCGATATCCCGCAACTTGGCACCGATGGCACTGGCCGCAACACCTCCGACGCCGGCATCGACTTCGTCGAAAATCAGGGTTGAGATTTCATCTCCGCCGGGCGCGGCTCGTCGCAGAGCCAGCATGATGCGCGACAACTCACCGCCCGAGGCGATCCACGCCAGAGGCTTGGCGGTTTCGCCGGCATTGGGGGCCAGATAGAATTCACCCCGCTCCATGCCCAGCGGCCCAGGTTCTTCGAGGGGGAAAAGGCGCATTTCGAACGTTGCCCGCTGCATGGCAAGATCGGCCAGCTGCTCTTCCATGGCGCCTCGCAACCTCTCGGCAGCTTCATAGCGTTGCGTTGAAATCTCCTGTGCCTTGCGGCGCAGCGTTTCCTGGTCGACGGCCAGCTTTTTCTGCAGGTCTTCACGCCGGGCATCGGCATGAAAGAGGTCGTCGATCTGCCCCTCGATGGTAGCGGCATGATCGAGGAGCTCGCCGGCACTCATGCCATACTTGCGTTTGAGACCGGAAATAACATCGAGACGCCTCTCCACTTCGGCCTGACGGCCCGGATCAAAAGCCACGCGTCCGGCATACTCCCGCAACTTGAAGGCGACATCCTCAAGCACATACAGGGCGTTTCGAAGCTCCTCGGCCGGCCCCGAAAGAAAGGAGTCGACCTCGGAGAGCTTTTCCAGTTCGCCGGCAATCGTATCGAGTTGCTCACTGATCGCCCCTTCCGAAGCATAGAAGGTTTCATAGCCTCGCTCGGCAACCCGTACCAAGCGCTCCGAATTCTGCATCAGACGACGCTCTGCAAGCAGTTCCTCTTCTTCACCGGACCGGAGGGACGCCGCTGCCAGCTCGCGCTGCTGATACTCCAGGTGTTCAAGGCGCTCGCGGCGCTGTTGTTCGGCTTCTTCAAGAGCCTGCAAGTGACCGACCTGCTTTTGAACCTGCTCGAACACCCTGCCGTAGGACGCCACCTCTTCGGAAAGACCGGCAAATCGATCCAACATGGCCAGATGATGCTCGACACGCTGCAGACTCTGATGTTCGTGCTGCCCGTAGATATTCATCAAACGGGAGGTCAGCGGTTGCAATTGCGAAAGCTTGGCCAGCGACCCGTTGATGAAAATTTTGTTGCGCCCGGTCGGGTTGACGATGCGCTTGACCAGAAGATCTTCTTCATCTCCGAATCCGCTTTCCGCCAATTCGCGGCGCAGCAACGGTTTGTCGGAAAGATCGAACACCGCTTCCACGATGGCTTCGCTCTCTCCGGTGCGAACCATGTCCGGACTGGCTCGCCCTCCCAGGATCAAGGCCACCGCATCTATGATGATCGATTTACCGGCGCCTGTTTCTCCCGTGAGAACATTGAAACCGTCACGAAATGACACATGCAGTCGCTCAATGATGGCGAAATGCCTGATATGGAGATCCGTCAGCATAGCTCCCCCTTGATGGAAACCCCGGCAGACATGCCGAAAGGCCCGGCTTCAGCGCTCCCCCCATCCCAGTTTGGTACGCAAAACTTCGAAATACTCTTTGGATGGGCTCTTGATCAACCGGGTAAACCGATCCGCCTTGCGGATTTCAACCACGTCCCCGGCCTCCAGGGCCATACCGACCTGCCCGTCAGCTGTCAGAACCACATCCTGGTCCTTGAACTTCATCTCGATACGGATACATGCCGCATCGGAAACGATAAGAGGCCGATTGGCAAGCATGTGCGGGCAGATGGGCGTGACAACCAGGCAATGCAAACCGGGCGAAATAATCGGTCCGCCTGCGGATAAATTATAAGCTGTCGAGCCGGTTGGAGTTGCAATAATCAAGCCGTCGGCTTTGAATGTCGTCAGATAGGCGGTGTCGACCGACACTTCCATATCGATAATTCTTGCAATGGCGCCCTTATTGATAACGACGTCATTAAGGACACAGAACCTGCCCGCTTCAACCCCGCCACGCCAGACCACCGCCTCGAGCATCATCCGATCGGAAAGCGTAAACTCCCCCTTGAGAACCTTCTCGAGAGAAAGATACAATTCACCGCGTGTGACCTCCGTCAAAAAACCGAGACTGCCCAGATTGACGCCGAGAATCGGAATATCGCGTCCGCATACCTGGCGAGCCACGGAAATCAGGGTCCCGTCGCCACCAAGCACAATAATCAACTCGACCATAGCCGGAATGGCGCTGCGATCCTGTCCCGAATCCGCCCCCCCCAGATTCCGGGCCAGAGCCTTTTCCAGGACGACTTCAATCCCCCTGCTGCGCAACCATCCGACGACATCGCGAGCCAACATAACGGCGTCGGGATGATTACATTTGGCGTATATTCCGATTTTTTTCATAGTATTGCTCCCCGCCCGGTAGTCAGGCGCAAAACTAACACAGCCCCTCAGGCAAAGTCCATCACTTTCAAGAACTTAGACCTGCATAGGCGGTTGTGGCAAAGGAGCCATTCATGCTACATTCGGATCAGCTCGGTAGCGCAGGGACCGCGCAACCCCGCCGCCGAAACGAATCGCAAGCCGATAATCCGATTTTACCAGCAAGGATCAAAATCGTGGATCTGTTCGAAAACGATATGCATACGAACGCCCAGGCTCCGATGGCCGAGCGCATGCGTCCGCGAACGCTCGAGGAAATGGTCGGCCAGCAGCATCTGCTCGGCAAAGACAAGGTATTACGCCGACTGATCGAATCAGACCGGTTATCCTCCGTAATCTTCTGGGGGCCGCCGGGTACGGGGAAAACCACCCTGGCACAAGTGATAGCAGGATCGACACGCAGTCGCTTCGTATTCTTCTCCGCCGTCCTCCAGGGCATCAAGGAGGTACGCGAAATCGTCCGCAAGGCCAGGGAAGAACGAGCATACCACAATCGCAAAACTCTGCTTTTCGTGGACGAGATTCATCGTTTCAACAAAGCCCAGCAGGATGCCTTCCTGCCTTACGTGGAAAAAGGCGATATCACCCTGATCGGCGCCACCACCGAGAACCCCTCTTTCGAGGTCAACTCGGCCCTGCTGTCGCGCTCCCGGGTATTCGTTCTGCAGCCGTTGGAAACGAACGATATCGAATTGCTTCTCGAACGAGCGCTGACCGATTCGCGCGGCCTGAAGAATGCCTTCCCCGCCACCGATCGCGAAGCATTGTCTTTTCTTGCCGCCCAGGCACAGGGCGATGCCAGAATCGCACTCAACGCCCTGGAAGTCGCGGCCGATCTGTGCAAAGGGCAGCAGGCCATCAGCCTGCAGGCGGTCAAAGAAGCCCTGCAACAGCGCGGCGTGCGCTACGACAAAGGTGCCGAGGAACACTACAATGTCATCTCGGCCTTCATAAAGAGCTTGCGTGGCTCCGACCCCGACGCCGCCCTGTACTGGCTGGCACGCATGATCGAGGCTGGAGAAGACCCGCTGTTCATTGCCCGCCGGATGGTCATTTTCGCTGCCGAAGATGTCGGCAACGCCGATCCTCGCGGCCTTCAACTGGCCGTCGCAACACAACAAGCGGTGCATTTTGTCGGCATGCCCGAGGGACGGATTCCGCTGGCTCAGGCTGCGACCTATCTGGCCTGCGCCCCCAAAAGCAATGCATCATACCTCGCCATCGACAAGGCGCTGGCCACCGTGCGCAGCAGCGGAACCCTGCCGGTACCCGCCCACCTGTGCAACGCACCGACCCGCCTGATGAAAGACATCGGATACGGCAAAGGATACCGGTATCCCCATGACTACCCGGACGCATGGGTGGAGCAGGACTATCTGCCCGAAGGATTGCAAGGCCAACGATTCTACCGGATTTCAGACCGGGGCTACGAAAAACGCATGCGGGAATTTCAGAACCGGCGCAAACCTGAATAAAAAGTCATCCCACGGGCCCGCAACCGAACAACCGCGCAGTTCGCCATCCGGCCCCAACAACGTACCGCCATCAACATACGCCGCCGCATCCATGGTTTTAACAATAAAGAAAGTTAACATTTCCTGCAGTTTTATCTTTCACATCGGCAAATAACCTTGACCGTAAATGAATAAATTGCAAAAATCCTCACGATGTGTATGCTAGAAGCAAGTTAGCGTTACCTTTTTATTATCATCCCTTAAAGGAAGCTTTTACATGCTGATAAAAACATGCTTCCGATTACCATGATTGTGATCAGTACGACTTTTTCAACACCTCAAGACACAACAAGTCTGCCGTGCATATGAATGGTGAACCTCTATATAGCAGCAGAATATTCACCATCTACCTCAAGCTGGTTCGCCAGAAGTATCCTCACATAAACCCATCCACATTATTGGAACAGGCGAAAATCTCCCTTCATGAAGCCGCGGATCCCAACCACTGGTTTACCCAGCAGCAGTTGGACCGGTTTCACGATATCCTTGCGCGGGAAAGCGGCGATACCCATATCGCACGGGAGGCCGGACGCTTTGCTGCCGCTCCGGAAGCTTCGGGCTTCATCCGTCAGAATATTCTCGGCTTCGCTTCGCCGGCCAGTGCTTTCAGAAACCTGAAACGAACCATGGCAAGCCTTACGCATGCCTGCTCTTTCGAATGCACACAGCTCAGTTCCAGCCGGGTGGAAATCACGGTCAGGCCGGCATCCGGCATCACGGAAAGAATCGGCAATTGCGCGTTCCGCAAGGGCATGTTCGAAGCCATCGTCACCATCTTCAACCTGGAGATGCCGCATATCGGTCATCCCGAATGCCTCGACCGGGGAGACGATTGTTGCCGTTACGTTATCAGTTGGAAAACCTCCGCCTGTCAGATTGTTCAGAAACTTCGCAACGTCTCGGCGCTGGCCGCCGTGGCCGCTCCCGCGGTTACCTGGATATTCGACCCCCAATTGGCATTACAGGTCGTCCTGCCGGCTTCGGCCGCAGGTTTTTGCGGCTTGTCCCTGGTGGCCGACAACCTCCAGAAAGGCATGTTGTCCAAAAGCCTTTTTCATCTGCGCAACTCCTCCGAAGAAATGGTCGACCAGATCAGCAGGAACTACAACAATGCCTTGCTCACCAACGAAATCTCCCATGCCATCAGCAGCAAAACGACCATCGAAGACATCCTCCAAAGCGTTTCACATACCTTTGAAAAACGTCTCGATTTCGATCGGGGCCTGATCCTGCTGGCGGATGCGGACAAAACCCGGCTCAATTTCCGGGCCGGCTTCGGGCTTCCGGCAAGGGTGAAAATTCTGGTAAAGAATACCCTTTTCCCCCTCAGCACATCTCCCGGCGGCGACATTTTTACCGTCGCTTTTCGCGAAAAAAGATCGTTCCTTATCAACGACGTCGGTGAATCGCAAGAAAACCTTCCCGATTACAGTTTGAATTTTTTGCGTAAAACCGGCTGTCAGGCGGTCATATGCTGCCCGATTCTATGTGATGGAAAAGCTCTCGGCGTGCTGGCGGTCGACCATACCCGCTCTCATCGCCCTCTGACCCAAAGCGACCTGAACCTGCTCAGCGGCCTGGCCAACGTTATAGGCGTCAGCATTCGCAACGCTCAACTGCTTGCATCCCGCAAACGCCAGTTCAACTCAACCCTCCACGTCCTGGCCGCAACCATCGATGCCCGCGACCCCCTCACCGCCGGTCATTCGGAAAAAGTAACGGAATATTCCCTGGGAATCTGCAGAGAGCTCGGCTTGTCGGAAGACTACTGCGAAATGGTAAGGGTAGCTGCCCTGCTGCACGACTACGGTAAAATCGCCGTTCCGGACGCGATTCTCAAGAAGTCAGGGCGCCTGACGGTGGAGGAATACGAAATCGTCAAGACCCACGCCCAGCGTACTCACAGCATCTTGAAACAGATCAATTTCGAAGGCATTTACAAACGCGTGCCGCTGGTTGCCGGTGCCCACCATGAAAAAATCGACGGCAGCGGCTATCCGAAGGGATTGACCGGTTCCGAAATCCCCATCGGCGCAAAAATCATCGCGGTGGCGGACTTTTTTGAAGCCATTTCGGCACAACGCCACTACCGGAATCCCATGCCTTTGAATATTGCGTACAAGGTACTGAAACAGGAAGCATTCTCCCATTTTGATGGCAAAATCGTCAGAGCTTTTCTGAATTACTCAACTTTCGCAGACGAAAAATATCTTTAACATGCTGAAATAAATAGACAAAAGCATCATCTCTTGTTGTAAAATAGGTTATCGCCAAACAAC
>JASKKK010000048.1 GCA_030154185.1 Desulfuromonadales bacterium | reverse complement strand
TCTCATCGCCGCCCTCGGTTTCACACTGTTCTTCACAGGTTGCGAAAAAGAAGGTCCCGCCGAAAAAGCCGGCCAAAAAATCGATCAGATGATGGAAAAGACCGAGGAACAACTGGATGAAGCCAAGGAAGCCATTGAAGACACGCTGGATGAGGAAGGTCCTGCGGAAAAAGCCGGAGAAAAAATCGACGAGGCGGCCGAAGAAGTCGAAGAAGAGATCGAGGAAACCATGCATTGATTCCTCATCGAATCCCTTATTAAATCGGGATTCGATAACAACTGGTCCCCTTTATCGACTTCCCTGTTTAGAAAGATAAAGATTAAACAACATGCCGTATCAATCGGTACTCCATCTCTATGGCGAAGCGATCAAAACCTCTTTCGGCTTTTTCTGGAAAGCGGGCCTTCTCAGCTTTGAGACTCCATCCTCGTTAAGAATGGAAGAAAATCATGAGTCTTAAGGATACCCCTCGTGAAAGCTGTGAACGATTTCTCGATCATGCTTTCGATCATTTGACGGTTTCTCCGGAAATGAGTCAATTGCTGCGCAGCCCCTACCGTGAAATCCGGTTTGAGTTGCCCCTGAAGCGCGACGACGGTTCGATCAGCTTGTTTTTCGGTTATAGGGTCCAGCACAATCAGAGCAGAGGTCCGTTCAAAGGCGGATTACGTTTTCATCAGGATATCGACCTGGAACACTTTGTGGCCCTTGCCCAAATCATGACCTGGAAAACCAGTCTGCTCGATCTGCCTTTCGGCGGAGCCAAAGGCGGTATCAATTGTGACCCCGGAACATTATCCGAAAGAGAACTGGAAACATTGACGAAACGCTACGCCCAGAGGATTTCCATGTTCATCGGCCCCGATCGGGACATCCCGGCACCGGACATGGGCACCGGCCCAAGGGAAATGGCCTGGATCCTCGATGCCTGTTCCCACAACGAGGGGTTCAACCCTGCTATCGTGACGGGCAAACCCGTCGAGTTGGGCGGTGCTCCGGGAAGACTGGAAGCGACCGGATACGGCGTGGCGCAGATCACGGCCATGGTGGCAGCCGAGCGGAACATGGCTATCGAAGGAGCGACGGTGGCGATCCAGGGGGTCGGAAATGTCGGAGCCCACGCGGCCGGATTTCTTTCCGAACTCGGCGCCAAGGTAGTTGCCCTCTCGGACTCGCATGGCGGCATCTACAATGCGAGCGGTTTTGACGTCAACCGCACCCTCGAGTTAATCGCCCAAAACAAACAGCGACATAAATCGATTCAGGACTTGAACTCGGATTTCGACAAAATCAGCAACGCCGAACTGCTGGAACTTGAGGTCGATTTCTTGATCCCGGCTGCGGTAGGCGGCGTCATAAACGAGCAGAACGCCGACAAGCTCCAAGCAAAAACGGTCATCGAAGCAGCCAATATGCCCGTCACCTGCAAAGCCGACGCACCCCTCCATGAAAACGGCACGACCATTATTCCGGATATCCTGGCCAACGCCGGTGGCGTAACCGCCTCTTACCTGGAATGGGTGCAGAACCGACAGCGATATCAGTGGAGCAAGGAGAAGCTGCTTGAAAATCTGAAAGAGCGTTTGCAGAGATCGTGGAACCTGGTGCGAGATCGAAGCGCAAAGGATAACCTGAATTATCGGCAGGCAGCCTATGTGATTGCCGTGGAGCGCATCATCAAGGCCATCAACCTGCGCGGCTTTTAACAGGATGGAGTAAAAAGCCATGCGAGGATTTTTGCCACATCCGAAGCTGTAGACGGGGTTTCCTTACGGCGAGATGTATTTTTCTTTTCGAAAGAGGTGAAACATGGGAACCATTATCGGACTCATCATCTTCATTGCCGACATCATGGCCATCGTGCAAACCGCTCAGAGCCCTGCCACTACCGGGATCAAGGTGTTATGGATTCTGATCATATTGCTGCTGCCCGTTATCGGTCTGATCCTCTGGTTCTTTATCGGTCCCAAGCCGATAAAGGCGTAAGCCCACCGGCCCAACCGGAACAATCCATACTTCCAGGGAAGGCTGTGTCCGCCAAAAGGGGTTCGGGACAAGGGACTGCAGGCAGCGTCGAACAAAAAGCTCAAGCTCCTGCCGATGCGAAGGCCTGGTTCACGATCGCTTTGGCCTGGTCCTGAATCTGCTTCAGATGCGCCTCGTCCCGAAAGGACTCCGCATATATTTTATAAATATCCTCGGTTCCCGAGGGGCGGGCGGCGAACCATCCGTTTTCCGTGGTCACCTTGAGTCCCCCGATACCTGCGCCATTACCCGGGGCCTTCGTGAGTTTGGCGGTGATCGGTTCGCCGGCCAGGGTATCTGCGACAATCTGCTCGGGCGACAGTTTGCCGAGGATCGTTTTTTGCGCTGAGGTCGCTTCGGCATCGATCCGGGCATACACAGGATTGCCGAATTTTCGCACCAGGTCCTGATAGTGCTGGGCCGGATCCTTTCCCGTTACAGCAGTGATCTCGGCCGCCAGAAGACAGAGAATAATCCCATCCTTGTCGGTAGACCATACCGTGCCGTCCTTGCGCAGAAAAGACGCACCGGCGCTCTCTTCCCCACCGAAGCCATAAGAACCATCCACGAGCCCGTCGACAAACCACTTGAATCCGACCGGGACCTCCGAAAGGGGCCGTCCCAGTTCGGTTGCCACGCGGTCGATCATCGAAGAAGACACGAGAGTTTTGCCTACCGCGGCGTTGCTGCTCCATCCGCTGCGATGATTGAACAGATAGTGAATGGCCACCGCCAGGTAATGATTGGGGTTCATCAATCCTGCAGAGGGGGTAACGATGCCGTGACGATCGAAGTCGGGATCGTTGCCGAAGGCGATGTCGTAATCGTCCTTGAGCCTGATCAGTCCCGCCATGGCACTGGCGGAAGAGCAGTCCATGCGGATTTTTCCGTCCTTGTCGACGCACATGAAACCGAAGGTCGGATCGGGATCGCCATTGATGACCTCGATATCGAGACCGTATTTTTCCGCAATAGGCTGCCAGTAGCCGAGGCCGGAGCCGCCGAGGGCATCTGCGGCAATACGCAATCCTGCGTTTTTAATGGCCTCCATGTCGATGACATGAATGAGGTCCTCGACATAGGGGGTTACGTAGTCGTAGGGAATGGTCGCATCAGCACCGATGGCTCGATCGTACGGAAGCCGCTTCACTCCTTTCAACCCTTCGGAAAGGTAGGCATTGGCTTTTCTGGCGATGACGGAAGTAACATCGGTATCGGCCGGCCCGCCATTGGGCGGGTTGTATTTGATGCCGCCGTTATCGGGAGGATTGTGGGAGGGGGTGATGACAATGCCGTCGGCGAAGCCTTCCTTCCTGGCCCTGTTGCAGGTAAGGATGGCGTGGGAAATGACCGGTGTTGGAGTGTATGTCAAACCCGCGGCAATACGCACCTCGACGCCGTTGGCGGCCAGGACCTGCAAAGCGGTGGCATGAGCCGGCTCGGAAAGGGCGTGGGTATCCATGCCCAAAAACAGGGGGCCGTCGATGCCCATCCCTCTCCGGTAATCGCAGATCGCCTGAACGATGGCGAGGATATGATCCTCGTTGAAGGTACATTTTGTCGAACAGCCCCGGTGTCCCGAGGTCCCGAAGGAGACCCCTTTTGTCGCATCGCCCGGATCGGGGTGAAGCGTGTAGTAATCGCTGACAAGCCGGGGAATATTGGGAAGAATCGATTTGGGTGCCGGGCGTCCTGCCAGGGGATGAAGGGACATGCTGGGTTCTCCTTGAAATGGATGATCGACCGTCGATGGACGCACCTGCGCCCTCAGCGCAGAAAGTCTAGCGATTCCGGGAAATGTGTCAAGCAAGAAGGAGACACCGGATGGTATGCCGGCGGCGCTCAGGTCTTTGCGACACCACCGGCGAGTTCCCCCTGCGGCACATCATCGCCTTCGGGTTGTGGCTCGGGATTGACGGGGCTGTCCTTTATCTCGACCCCGGATTCACGCAGCACTTCATCGACCCGCTTGTTGTCGAGCACCTCTTCCTCGAGGAGAACCTCGGCAAGTTTTTTCAACGCCGGAAGATTGTTGCCGATAATCTCATCGGCCTGCTGTTCTCCGGTTTTGACGACCTTTTCGATTTCCTGGTCGATAATCCAGGCCATATGCTCGCTGAAGGAGTTGTCGCTGGCCAGTTTGCGGCCTAGAAAGGGGTGTTCCTCGCCCCGATTGATACTCATGGGCCCGACACGTTCGCTCATCCCCCATTGGCAGACCATCTTTTCGGCCAGATCGGTCACCTGTTTGAGATCGTTCTGCGCACCGGTGGAATACTCCTCGAAAATCGCCTTTTCGGCGGCACGCCCGCCCAGACTGACGGCGATGCGGGTCATCAGATAGGAACGGGAGTAGTGATAGCGATCGTCCACCGGCAGCTGCTGGGTCACCCCCAGCGCCTGGCCTCGCGGAATAATCGAGACCTTGTGGATGGGATCGGCACCGGGCAAAAGACGGGCCAGCAAGGTATGACCGGCCTCGTGATAGGCGGTGATGCGCTTTTCCTGCTGCGACATCACGATTTTGCGCTCGGTGCCCATAAGCACGCGATCCTTGGCTCTTTCAAAATGATCCATACTGACCGTTTGGGCATTCTCGCGTGCCGCGATCATCGCGGCCTCGTTGACCAGATTTTCCAGATCGGCACCGCACATGCCGGGAGTACTTCGGGCAATGAGTTGCAGATCGACGTCGTCCGCAATCGGCACATGCCGGGTATGGACCTTGAGAATCTCCCCCCTTGCGCGCCAGTCCGGACGCTCCACCGTCACCTGCCGGTCGAATCGCCCCGGGCGCAGCAAGGCGGGATCGAGCACGTCGGGGCGGTTGGTGGCGGACATGACGATGACTTCGTCATGAGCCTCGAAACCGTCCATTTCCGACAGCAACTGGTTGAGGGTCTGCTCGCGCTCGTCATTGCCGCCGCCAAGCCCGGTCCCCCGCGATCGGCCGACAGCATCGAGTTCGTCGATAAAAATGATGCTCGGGGCGTTTTTCTTGGCGTTGTTGAACAAATCCCGCACCCGGCTGGCCCCGACCCCGACAAACATTTCGATGAACTGGGATGCGGAAATGGTGAAAAACGGCACCCCCGCCTCGCCTGCCACGGCCCGCGCCATGAGCGTTTTCCCGGTCCCGGGAGGCCCCACCAGCAAAACCCCGCGGGGCGCCTTGGCACCCAGACGCAAAAACCGTTTGGGGTTGCGCAGAAATTCGATGATTTCCATAAGCTCCTGCTTGGCTTCATCCAACCCCGCCACATCGGCAAAGGTGACCCGGGAGCGCTCCTTGGTGTACATTTTGGCGCCCGATTTGGAAAAACCGCCCATCACGCCGCCGCCCGGACCTTGCCGGCTACGCATCCCCTTGATGATGAACCACCAGACACCGATGATCAGAATCCAGGGCAGCAGATAAATCAAGGCCGTCGCCCAGGGCGAGGGCTCTTTCTCCGGAATCACATTGACATCGACCTTGCGCTGCTGCAGGTCGTCAAGCAATCCCGTATCCGAAACCGGCGGCAGGGTGGTTCGGAAACGCTGAAACGTCTGGACCTTCTCGGTGTCTTCGACTCTTTCGAGGGCCGCGCGTTGCTTGAGACTGCCGACCAGCTTGTTTCCTTCGAAGGTGATCTCCGCGACGTTGTCTGCCTCCAACTCGGTTTTAAAGCGGCTGTAACTGACATCGACCACGGGCTCCTGGGTTTGTGGGTTGAGAGTCGTCAACACATAGTTGATCATGAGAACGGCGGCAAGGACGATTACCATCTGCCAGACAAGGCTGCGCGTCATCAAGGATTTCCTTTCGCCCGATAAGTTGTAAGACCAAGGGGGATTTTCATGTGAAATATTAACAGGAATCCTGCCGCCGACAACCGCCGGCATCCCCCGACTGTTGCGTTCCGGGGTCGGTTCTGTTAAAGTCCCGCCAAGGTTCGAAAACTGCTTGGACCTTGTTTGATTCTACCTTCAAAACAGCTGGGATGGCAAAGACCATGTTCGAATTTTCTCTGCTCGGAAACGACGCTCAAACCGCAGCACGTCGGGGCCGTCTCACAACCCCCCACGGCACCATCGAGACGCCGATTTTCATGCCCGTAGGTACCCATGGCGCCCTCAAGGCCATGACCCCGGCCCAGGTTGAAGAAACCGGTGCCCAGATCATACTTTCCAACACCTATCACCTGCACCTCGCTCCCGGCGAATCCCTCATCGAAAAAGCCGGCGGTCTGCACCGTTTCATGAACTGGCCTCATCCGATTCTCACCGACAGCGGCGGATTCCAGGTCTTTTCCCTTCCCAAAAAACGCATCACCGAAACCGGGGTTTTCTTTCGCCACGAAATCACCGGGGATGAAATTTTCCTCGGGCCCGCGGAAGCCATGGCCATCCAGAACACCCTGGGGGCGGATATTATCATGGCCTTCGACGAATGCATCCCCTACCCGTCGACCCACGACTATGCCGCCAGATCGATTCGCAAAACCCTGCGCTGGGCGGAAGCCTGCCTGAAAAGCCACGGCCGAGCCGACCAGGCTCTGTTCGGGATTGTGCAAGGCGGGATTTACGAGGACCTGCGGCAAGAATGCGCCCGGCAGATGAAAGCCTTGGATTTTCCCGGCTATGCCATCGGCGGCGTCAGTGTCGGCGAAGGGCTGGAACTGTTGAAAAAGGTGGTCGACTACACCGCTCCCATGCTGCCTGAAAACAAACCGCGCTACCTGATGGGCGTCGGCTTGCCCGAGGATATTCTGGAAAGCGTGGAGCGCGGCATGGACATGTTCGACTGCGTCATACCGACCCGCTACGCACGCAGCGCCACACTTTTTACGCGTCGCGGACGCATCCGCCTGACCCACCGACGATATCGCAGGGATTTCTACCCTGTGGATGTCTCCTGTGACTGTTATTGTTGCCGTAACTTCAGCCGCGCCTATCTTCATCATCTGTTCAAATCGAACGAGATTCTGTCGGCGACCCTGGCAGCCATTCACAACGTTCACTTTTACCTGAACATGATGAAAGACGTGCGGCAGGCCATCGAGGCCGGCGATTTTGCCGCCTTCAAGAAAAACTTTCTGGAGGAGTACGGAGCGAAATAGCATCCCGGAAAAACGGGCCATTTCCCATATGCTGAGCGCCGCCTCCATGCCATCATTGTGCAGCTACAGAAGCTGCCAAAACACCGGGCACAGGATATTTCAAGCCATGCATATGCGATCCGATACCGACCGCATGGACGGCGACTTGGCCCGCCGTCTCTACGCCGCCCTGACCGGCAGCAGCGAGAAGCTGTTCGCCAGCATGCAGGACCCTTCCCTGGAAGTGGTGCGCACGGCGTTGAAAAACCGGGCTCTAAAGGAAGCTCATCTGCTGGTGCTGCTGAAACGCAGAGATCTCAGCGAAGATCTGCTGCGTGGCATCTACCAGATGAAACAGATGGCAGACAGCCACAAAATTCGAAAAGCCCTGGTCAGAAATCCCCACCTTCCGGCGCCCATTCTGCAGACCCTGTTGCCGCAACTGCACCTTTTTGAGCTGTTGGACATGTGTTTTATACCCGGAGCCTCGGCCGATCAGAAACTGGCGGCCGAGCGACTCATCATCCAGCGTCTGCCGACCACCCCTTTGGGCAACAAAATAACCCTTGCTCGTCGTGCACCGGCAGCGATCGTGGCGGAACTGCTCAAGGAAGGGCATATCGCCCTCATGACCCCCTGCCTCAACAACCCGCGCCTGCAGGAAATGGCCATCGCCCAATTTCTGCGCGGGGCTTGCGCCAGTGCCGAAACCATCTCCAGCATCGCCAGACACCCACGCTGGAGGGCACGTAAAAGTCTTCGAACCGCCATTCTCAAAAATCCTCGCACGCCGGGGATATGGTTCACACTCTGGCTGCCCCGCATGCGGGGGCCGGAAATCTTGCAGTTGTCCGCATCGTGCCGCCTTTCCCCGCCTCAGAAAAAACTGGTCAGACAAGAATTGCAAAGACGCGGTCTGAGATAAGATCGAAAAGGCGCTGAACTGGTTTATTCATGAGGTTTCGTCGCGAAATCTTCTAGTATGCATCGGATCAAGCAAAGCGCAGATCCTTGCCCTGCAGGCATATTTGCAGTCTATTGAAGCGCCAGAATCGAGCACGGCTTGAGATGGCGTGCAATGGACGGTCGCAGCAGCGGTTTTCATGGATAAGCCGGACAAATCAACCTGACAGGGCAAGGCGTCCGGCAAGCCCCTTCGCTGCCCTCTCGAGCAACACCGGTGCGTTTTTGAAAGCCTGGGCCAGGGGCATCTCCGACGGTTTGACCGACAGCGCGACATCGATCCCCGCCTGTCGAACCTTATCGGGATTTAACCGGACCTGCCCGGCGATAACCGCCACGGATACCCCCTGTCCGCGTGCCTTTTCCAGCACACCGCTGACCACCTTGCCTTGTAAAGATGTAGAATCGAGGCAACCTTCGCCGGTAATCACCCAGTCGACCTGGCCGAGCTGCTCTTCAAAGCGTACCCGTTCCATCACCTGCGCGATACCAGACAGCAGGCGGCCGCCCAAAAAGGCTACCGCACCTGCCCCGAAGCCACCGGCGGCGCCTCCTCCGGGAAGATCGGAAATCCCGACCCCCAGCTGGGTCTCGATCAGATGCGCAAGATTTTCCAGTCCCAGAGCAAGCTGCCCGACCTGAGCGGGAGTGGCGCCTTTTTGCGGTGCGAACACCTCTGCTGCACCGCGAGGTCCGCATAGGCGATTGGTTACGTCGCATAATACATTGACAGAGGGTAGGCGCCGTGGAGGCGGTATGATGCGCCGGATCCCGACCAGGCCGCCTCCGCCGAGAGGTACTTCCTCGCCTTGAGCATCGACAAAACGCCAGCCCAGGGCACGTGCAGCGCCGGTACCGCCATCCACCGTAGCACTTCCGCCGAGGGTAAGCAGAACTTCACCTGCCCCTCGCTGCATAGCCGCCGCCAGAAGCTGGCCGGTACCATAAGTGGTGGTGTGCAGGGGCAGACGCTGATCATCCTTCAACAAAGCCAGCCCGCTGGCCCGCGCCATTTCCACAATAGCCGTGCCGGTTTCGGGCAGATAGGCGTAGGCTGCCGACAAAGACATGCCCGGCAGCGGACCCATGACATCCGGCACCTGCACCCAACATCCGTTGGCGGCGGTTACGAGAATCTCCGCCGTTCCTTCACCGCCATCGGCCAGCGGCTGGGTGGTCACGGTCCAATCCGGTCGGACCTCGGCGATGGCCTCGGCCACGATGCGACAGGCCTCCGATGCCGAGAAACTGCCTTTAAAAGAATCACAAGCAACAAGGATACGCATAAGCCCTCGAAAAAAGGTAAAAGGGCGACAGAAATGAAGAGGGATGCCAGACCCGGGATATGGTACCGGGAACGGTTTCGGTGTCCGCAAAAAAGGGTTTAACGGCAGGATGAGACAACCGCCCCTGGAACCGGGGCGGCCATCAGGAAACGCTTCGCGTGGAGTGGACTATTCCCCGCAGGGGATGAGTTTTTTCATCAACTGGAACACCTTTTCGTCGGTAATCCAGACGACAAAGCCGTTTCCCTCTTCGTCGCTGCCGCACAGATAACCGATGCCGGGTTTTTTCCCATCGCAGGTATCGCAGGCCGGATAAAGGCTCAGAGCATGATTCGGGGCCATTTTCAGTACGAATTCTTTTTTTTGATCCATGATTATTATCCCTGAATGCTGGGCTTACCTCTTCGCTGCGCATCAACGGATACGCATCAGGCAACCGATTGAATGGTAACGGTGTTGCGACCCGACTTTTTCGATTGATAAATGGCCTGATCGGCAACACTCAGCAGCGCCTGTCGGGTCACGCTGTTGCCTTTGCCATCAAAACAGGCTCCGCCGACGCTGATACTCAAGCTTATGGATATTCCGTTATGGGGTATGCGCAACTTAGCGACTTCATGACACAATCGCTCGGCCAGAATCTCGAGACCGCCTCGATCGGTTTCAGGCATGATGACGGCGAACTCATCACCACCGTAACGTACCACCACATCGCAATTGCGCATGCATGAAGAGACCCTGGACGCCACCTGTCGCAACACCTCATCTCCCACCAGATGGCCATAGGAATCATTGATTTTCTTAAAAAAATCGACATCGAAAAAGATCAGGGACAAAGGGCGGTCGTACCGCTTGGCACGCTTCAGTTCCTTATCGACTTGACGTTGAAAATAACGATGGTTATACAGACCGGTCAACTCGTCGTGGTAAGCCAGCTTGCGCAATTGCTTGTTGGTTTTGAGGAGTTTATCGACATATTGCCGGGATTCCTCCCGCGACTGCCTGAGCTCTTCCACCATCTGCTCGTAGGACAAAGCCCGTCGTCCGAGTTCGTAATTGGCTTCCTGCAAAAGGCTCGACAGCGGCTTCATCTCGTCGGTGCCGATATCGAAAAAACTTAGAATCTCAATGGTTTTCTCCGCCAGGGAGTCGATCATTTCCCGGCTCATCTTCCGACTCAGACCATAACGGCTTCCCAGAAGATTGTGGACTTCTTCGAAATCCCGAAGTCCGGCCACACCGTGGTATAGAGCCGAAAGCATATCGGAAACCTGGAGAATCTCTATGAGTTTGCCGTTGCGGGATGCAAGCTGCTTTTCTGCATGATGGTGAAAAATCGGCAGATAGATACTCTCCGGCAATCCCCATCGTTTAAGAACCAGCCCTCCCAACTCACCATGATCAAAACCGAGAAGTTCCTTCTCTATGGGAAATATCTGGCTGTTGGCATAGGCTTTAAACAGCAACAGCTGTTTGTATTCCTTTTCCATCTGCTGATAGATGACCAGCACGCCGATATCTTTCAAAAGTCCGCACAGAAAGGTGTCCTCGTTTCGGAAACCAATTCGCGCAGCCAGCACCTCGGCTGCCACGGCCGAAGTAATGGCGCGCTTCCAGAAATAGTCCATGTCGAACGGACCGTCTGCGGGTGCCTTGACACTATCCATGATCACAAATGACAAAGCGATGTTGCGGATCACATCGATGCCGAGAATCGCCAGAGCACTCTCGATGGATTTGATCCTGCCGTGCAACCCGAACATGGATGAATTGGCAACTTTCATCATTCGGGCGGTGAGGGAGGGATCCTTACAGATGATATCGCCGATTTGTCTGAAAGAACTCTCGTCATCCCTGACGACTTCCAGCAGGCGAAACGCGACATTGGGTGGAGATGGCAGTTCGAGGCGTCCCTGAATGATTTTTTCGATGTTCGCTATATTGTCAATTGGTAGTACATTTTGCCGATCTGAAAACTGCATAACCTACACCCGAACCAATTTCACCGGTACAAATCATCGGAAAACGCTAGTAGAGAAAAATAGAAAATTCAGTCCAAGGCAACGACGAAGCTATTGCCGTAACCCCGGCGCCCGAATGCATCCCGGGCCGCATAGGCGGCGGATAGAGAATCATATTGACCTACCCACACCCTGTAAAACAACCTGCCATTGATCCAGCCCTGTTTCACCGTGGCCTGCCCCAATTCCCGGCGATATTTACCGGCCAGCCGCCGGGCATTTTCGCTAACGGTAAAGGCACCTATCTGCACGGCATAATTACCCGTTTCGTAGCTTACCGGCGGTCGGTAACTGACGTTACCCAGAGCATCCGTTCTGGCGATGCCCAAAGCTTCGATACGCACCGGTGCCGTCCCGGGGCCGACGACCCCCAGGCGCTTGGCTGCCTCGTACGACAAATCGATAATACGATTGTCGACAAAAGGCCCCCGATCATTGATGCGCACTATTTCCTGATGACCGTTGTTCTGATTGACGACCCGGACACTAATTCCCAAAGGCAGGGTTTTATGCGCGGCCGTCATGGCATGCATATCGTAGATTTCGCCATTGCTGGTCTTTTTGCCATGAAAATTCGGGCCGTACCAGCTGGCCAGTCCTTCCTCGACAAAACCGTCGCAACTGGCCAGGGGGCGATACATGCGACCGTTTACCGTATAGGGTTTCTGGTGCCCCTTGAGTCCCGCCGTGGCGGGTGTTTCGACGACCCGGGTGCGATAACCTCCACCACAGCCGTTGAGTACACCGCACAGCAGGAAAACCATCCCAATCCATCTGAGAATTCGCAACACCATGGCTATCCCGTCAATCATTCTTGTGGTCCGCAACATCAGGTCGAGCCCATGCATGTTCCGCATGCGCATGCAGCAGAAACCGCTCGACGGCAGCACGATGGGGAATGGCGCTGCGCCCTCCAAGAGCCGTCGCCTTGAGCGCCGCGCACGCTGAAGCGAACCGTACCACATGGTCCATGGGCCAGCGCCGTAACAGGCCGTATATGTAACCACCGTGAAACACATCGCCACAACCGGTGGTATCGACAACGTCCACATCAAAGGCAGGCTGGTCAATCAGGCGACCGTTTCGAAGCAAGGTGCGGCTGCCATCGGCGCCCAGGGTTACCGTAACGGCTTCGGCTCCGTAATTCAGAAGATTCCGCAATGACTCGACCAAAGGGCGTCCTGGAAAAACCGTGCTGGCGAAATTTCTGCTGACCACCAGGTGATCAATCCAGGGCAGAAGCCGATCCAGCCCCGGACGCCAACTGCCGCCGTCGAGCACCGTATGCATGCCGATCCCGCGAGCCGAACGGGCCGCGGAAATGGCCGCGGGCAGATGAGAACCGTCGAGGTGCAAAACACGAGCGCCCTGTAGGATGCCGGCGGGCAAATCGCTATTTTTAAGGGATTCGGTGCTGCCGCGATGACAGAAAATATTACGAAACCCGCGTGGCCGTTCGACGGCGATGAAGGAAAATTGGCTGCTGGCCCCTCTTTGCGTCACCAGATGGCGGCAGTTGACCCCCTCTTCTTCCAGCTCCTGCCGAATCCGCATACCGAAATCGTCATCACCGACGCGGCCGATCAAAGCGGTTTTTTCCCCCAGGCGCGCCAAAGTAACCAGGGCAGTCGCCACCGGCCCGCCCCCCTGGACGAGAGTTTCATCCAGATCGACCTTGGCGTCAGCTTCAGGATAACGGGGAACGAGACCAAGAATATCGAGAGAACATTGCCCCAATCCGACCACGCTGAAATCATCTCCGGCAGCTTCGATTGCGGCCACAGGGGGCGGCATGACGCCCTACTCCTGAACGATGGTCATGGCGCGCAGCTTCTGGTAGCGCTGCTCCCGCAATTGGTCGGGCGACAGTCGTTTCAGTTCCTCAAGGTGCTTCTTGAGACAGGTACGCACCATTTCGACCGCGGCCGAATGATCGCTGTGCGCCCCGCCAAGCGGTTCGGGGATAACCTCGTCGATCACGCAACCGAGTTTTTCGATATCGCGCGCCGTCAGTTTGAGGGCCTCGGCGGCTTCCCCTCCCTTGGTGCCGTCTTTCCACAGGATAGCGGCACAGCCTTCGGGGGAGATGACCGAATAGACCGCGTTTTCCATCATCAGCACCCGGTTGCCGACCGCCACCGCCAGCGCTCCCCCGGAACCGCCTTCGCCGGCAACAGTAACGATAACCGGAACTTTAAGGGCAGCCATCTCCCGCAGATTGCGGGCAATCGCCTCGGCCTGACCGCGTTCTTCGGCACCGATGCCGGGAAACGCTCCCGGCGTATCGACGAAAGTGAAAATCGGCAAGCCGAATTGTTCAGCCATCTGCATAACGCGCAGAGCCTTGCGGTAACCTTCGGGGTTGGGCATGCCGAAATTGCGATAGACCTTTTCCTTGGTATCACGCCCCTTCTGATGTCCTATAACCGCGCAAGGTTCACCCTCGAAACGAGCAAAACCGCACACCAGCGCCGGATCGTCACGAAAATTGCGATCGCCGTGAACCTCGAACCAGTCCGTGAAGATGTGCTTGACGAAATCGAGGGTGAAAGGACGATTGACGTGGCGAGCCAGTTGCGTCAACTGCCAGCGATCGAGATTGGAAAAGATTTCCCGCCGCAATTTCTCGGCTTTTTTCTCCAGGCGTTGGATTTCGTTGGAAAAATCGACCTCGTCGGTGGAGTAGCCCCGAAGTTCGTTCAGCTTCTGCTCCAGTTCGATCAGGGGCTTTTCAAAATCCAGGTAAAATTGCATGAACCTCTCCTGATATCCCCGTCCGCAAAAATGGCATGGTGAAACGCCAGGCAAGGACACCCCCTTTGCAGACAAAAATCTTTTTATTCGTAAGTGACCACATTGTACCCAAACAGACGCTCGGTGTCTTCCATCATTTCATCCGTAGGGGCGATTTTCAAGTTTTCCGGCAGTCGCATGATCGTTTCGCTGCAATTGGGAATCACCAGATGCATGAAAACCTGACAACCGCCTCGGTGACGCAGAATGATTTCCTTTAAGCGGTGCAGCTGATCATCCACCAGCCCAGGAACCTGGAACCTGAAGTGAACCCGCTTGGTCTCCTTGCGGCTGACTTCCTGCAGAGGCAGTATTTCTTTCGGCATGAGCTTGCGCGTATCCTCCGAGACTTCAACCGTACCGGTGACCAGCAACGGTTGTTCGCTGTGCAGCCATTCCGCCGCGTCGCGATATATATCGGGAAACACGACCATTTCCACGAATCCGTTCAGATCCTCCAGCGTCACGAAGGCCATGCGTTCGCCTTTTTTGGTCATCAGGTCCCGGATACCGCTGACAATACCGCACAGGCGCACTTCCTCCTTGTCGGCCCGTTCGGAAATATCCGCTGTGCTGCAATTGGCAAAACGTCGGATGACCTCCTGGTAGCGCCCCAGAGGATGGCCGGTAATGTAGAAGCCGAGAGCTTCTTTTTCGAATCCGAGTTTGACCTTGTCGGACCAGGCATCCATCTCGGGCAGGTCCCCGTAGCTGGTACCCCTTTGGGATACAATCTCCTCGGTGCCGAACAGGGATGCTTGTCCTTGCGCCTTTTCACGCTGCATCTTCTGCCCGATTTCCATGGCTTCTTCCAGTACCGCCATATACTGAGCGCGATGCCCGTGGAGGGTATCGAAGGCACCGCATTTGATCAGCGCCTCGATGACTTTTTTGTTTACTTTGCGCAGATCGACCCGCTCGCAAAAATCATGCAACGAAGCGAACGGTTGCTCCTGCCGTGTTTCGAGAATCGCATCGATGGCCGCCCCACCAACCCCTTTGACGGCTCCGAGGCCGAATCGGATGGCTTTGTCATGCACGGTAAAAGTACTGCTCGAGGCGTTGATGTCGGGGGGCAATACCTCGATCCCCATGGAGCGCACTTCATTGATGTTCTTGATGACCTTGTCGGTGTTTTCCATGTCCTCGGTCAACAGAGCAGCCATGAACTCCACCGGATAGTGGGTCTTGAGATAAGCGGTATGGTAAGCTACCAGCGCATATGCTGCCGAATGGGACTTGTTGAAACCGTAAGCGGCGAATTTTTCCATGAGGTCGAAAACCGCTTCGGCCCTTTTGGCATCCAGCTTGTTCTGCGCGGCGCCGGCCATGAAAATCTCTTTTTGCTTGGCCATCTCCTCAGGCTTTTTCTTGCCCATGGCACGCCGCAGCAAATCGGCGCCGCCCAGAGAATATCCGGCCAGCACCTGGGCGATGAGCATGACCTGCTCCTGATAGACGATAACCCCGTAGGTGTCTTTCAGGATCGGTTCCAGTTGCGGGAAATCGTAGATAATCTCCTTTTTGCCATGTTTGCGCAGTATAAAGTCGTCCACCATGCCCGACCCCAGAGGTCCGGGGCGGTAGAGGGCGCAAACGGCGATGACATCCTCGAAACAGTTCGGTTTGAGCTTGACCAGCAACTCCTTCATGCCTGAGGACTCGAGCTGGAACACGCCCGTGGTTTCGCCGCCCGTCAGCAGGCGATAGGTATCGGGATCATCGTCGCCCACCAGCTTGAGATCGAATTCGGGATTCTTTCCTTCACGGATCAGACGCACGGCGTTGGCGATAACGGTCAGGGTCTTCAAACCGAGAAAGTCGAATTTGACCAGTCCGATCTGTTCCACGAATTTCATCGGGAACTGGGTGACCTGCCCCCCCGACTTGGGATCGGTATAAAGAGGCAGATATTCGGACAGCGGCTTGGGCGTAACCACCACCCCGGCAGCATGGGTCGAGGCATGCCGCGTCAATCCCTCGAGGGTGAGCGCGATATCGATCAATTGCCTGATCTGCGGATCCTTGTCGCGCAGTTCCTGCAGGCGCGGTTCCTGCTTCAGGGCATCCTCCAAGGTGATGTTGAGCACCGCCGGCACCAGTTTGGCGATCTTGTCCACATCCCCGAAAGACATGTTAAGGGCGCGCCCCACATCACGGATCACCCCTTTGGCCAGCATGGTCCCGAAGGTTATGATCTGAGCGACGTTTTCCTCCCCGTATTTCCGGCGCACATAGTCGATGACGTCTTCCCGCCCGTAAATACAGAAATCGACATCGATATCGGGCATCGATACGCGTTCGGGGTTGAGGAAACGCTCAAACAGCAGATTATACGGAATGGGGTCGATATCGGTGATGCGGATGGCGTAGGCAACCAGGGAACCGGCGGCACTGCCGCGACCGGGCCCGACCGGGATGCCGTTGTCCTTGGCCCAGTTGATAAAATCGGCCACAATAAGAAAATAGCCCGGGAACCCCATGCTGTTGATACAGTCCAGTTCCCGCACCAGACGGTCACGGTAGACCTGTTCTTCTTCGGAGGAAAGATCGGGGCGAATCTTGCGAATTTCTACCAGGCGCTCTTCCAAACCCCGCCAAGAGTCTTCTTCGAGAACCTGTTCGAGGGTCTTTTCGGCCGGCTTTTCGTACTGCGGGAAATGATAGGTATTGAAGTCGATCTCGAGGTTACAGCGATCGGCGATCTTCACGGTGTTGGCAAGAGCCTCCGGCGCGTAGTGGAAGAGCTCGGCCATCTCCTCGGGTGTCTTGAGATAAAACTCGTCATTGGGGAACCGGAACCGGTCCGGGTCGTCCATGGTCTTGCCGGTCTGTACGCACAGCAGCACTTCATGTGCAGCAGCCGCTTCCCGGGTCAGATAATGACAGTCGTTGGTCGCGACCAGGGGCAGTCCCAGTTCCTTGCCGATAGCGATAAGCCCCTCATTGACCGGTTTTTGTTCGGCAATGAAGTTTTCCTGCAGTTCCAGGTAGAGACGTTCCCCGTCAAACACCGACGCCATGTCCCGGGCCCGTGCCGCCGCCTGATCGTAGTTGCCCTGAGTGAGCAATGTGGGCAATTCGCCGCCCAGGCAAGCCGTCAGGGCTATCAATCCTTTGTTGTGCTTGCGCAGCAGATCCCAGTCGATGCGCGGCTTGTAATAAAACCCCTCGCGATAACCGGAGGAAACCAGCCTGCAGAGGTTGCGATAGCCCTCGATATCCTGACTCAGCAAAACCAGATGGTAAGCTTTGTCACCGCCGCGGACATTGCTCTTTTCAAACCGGGAACCGGGCGCCACATAAACTTCGCAGCCGACAATCGGCTTGACGGAACTGTCCTTGAGCTTGCTGAAGAATTCAACGGCACCGAACATGTTGCCATGATCGGTAATCGCCACGGCCGGCATGCCGCATTCCTCGGAACGTTTGACCAGGTCGCCAATGCGGATGGCACCGTCGAGAAGGCTGTACTGGGTATGAACGTGAAGATGAACAAAGGGCGCTTTTTCCATGCAAAATCCAACCGGCATAACCGCCACCGGCACAGGCTGCTTCCCCCAAAAAAGAAAGCGGCGCTTCCGTCGCCAGACAGCGAATAAGGTTCACGAATAGAGTAAAGGCACAGGGGCAACAACAGACGTGAGGAGGTCAAGCCGCGACACTTTATCACCACCGTCGCGGAGCGTCAAGAAATCGCCTTGCCGTCAAGCACCCGTACTCCGAAGTGTTCGAGGTAATCGACCAGCTTGATCAAAGGCAGGCCGATAAGGGTTGTGTAATCATCGCCTTCGAGCCGCTCCATGAGTGCTATCCCCAATCCCTCGACCTTGAAGGAACCGGCACAATCGAGCGGGTTTTCCCGCTCCAGATAATCGCGGATCTGTCTTTCCGTCAGGTTTCGCAAGGTAACCCTATAGGTCGCGAATCCGGTCAAAGCCTCGTCCCGATTACTGTCGTAAACCGACAGGCCGGTGTAAAAAGTGTGACTCTTCCCCGCCATACCGCGCAACTGGCGCACCGCAGTTTCGAAATCAGCAGGCTTGCCGACAACCCTGCCGGTGGCATCTACGAACACCTGATCGGAGCCGATAATGAGCGCATCGGGATAGCGATGAGCCAGGCTCCGGGCCTTGCCGGCAGACTGGTGCTTGACCAGCAGTTCCGGAGCGATTTCCTGATCGATCTGCTCCTGGTATTGAGGAGCCGCAACATGAAACGGCAGGCCGAGCTGCCGCAACAGCTGCATCCGGTATGGGCTGGTCGAAGCCAAGACGATGATCTTCATGGGCACGCTCCTGAAGGAAAATATCCTCTCTTTTTACTTCAGCTGCGACATAAATGCAACGACCAGAACCTCTGGCACGGAACCAGTGAGATCGATAGGCTTCATACGACTTATGGGCCCATAGGACCTATGAGGCCAATCCTACGAAATCAACGCCTCCGAAACCTGCAGAGACGGAAGGTATTTGCAGCCGTCGGTTTACTATCGCCTCGCGAATGGCACTCAGCAGGTTTTCGCGCCCGACCCGGCCGAACAGTTCGCGGATCCGGGAATCACCGAGCCATTCATCGGCGAATGTGACCTGCACCTGCTCGCCCCCTTCAATCAGGACCTCCCCCTCGTACCACCCATCCCCGAGAAGGGCCGATACGGCCCACCGCGGTGCTCCGGAACGCTGTCGCCATTCCGCGTGATGAATATCGAGATATACCGTTTCGCCCATCTGCTCGCCGAGGGTCAATATCATCATAGCGTTATCCTCCCGTGTAATAATTGTCGGTCAAGGAGAAGATAACCGACCCATGTGACAGAATAAGTCACATGCTGTCCTATCGACGTCTCAGAAAGATGCCTGCAGCGCCTTCCGCAGACCGCTGATGAATGTCTCGCGCAGATCGTCGGGAGAAAGGACCTCGAGATGAGGCAGATAGGAATACAACCAGGCAAGGATTTCCTTGTCTCCCCCGGCCTGCAGGGACAGAATCAAAGAGCCGTCTTGTTGTTCTTCGATCTGTTGAGTGGGATGCCATTGACGCTCGCGGATCAAATGCGCCACTTCCGGAAAAAACCGTATCCTTATAGATTGCGCATGATCGCCGACGATGCCGAAGGCTTTCTGATCGAGCTTGTCCAGATCAAAATCTTCCGGCATGTCGAAACGCTCTTCACTCACTTCCACCGCTTCGATACGGTCGACAAGAAAACGTCTCAGATCCTGGCGGTTGTGCACGTAGGCAACCAGATACAGGGCATCCTTGAAAAACAAGAGGGTATAGGGGTCGCAAAGATAATCGCCGGCCTCGCGTCTTACCGGTGTGTAACGGACGGTGCAACGGTACTGGAACAACAAGGCACGGCGCAGCGCTTCGAGAACGTCTCGTTTGTCGTCGTAGTCGCGACGTCCTTGAAATCGCGGCGTCACGGCCTGAGCCAGCCGTTCCAGATGCGCAACGCTGCGAGGCGGCAGGCTCGCGCGAATGCGCCCGAGCACAGCATCAAGATCGTCGAGAAAAGGGGTCCCCTCCAGCAAGCCGAGTTGTCCCCGGCACAAATAAAGCGTCATCAGTTCGGGAAGGGAGAAAGTGATAGGAGGTATCTTGGAAAACCCGGTAAGGAACCGGTAAAGTACCCGGCCATCCCCCGAAGGCTCCTTTATCAGGGGATAGCCGGCATCTTCAATGGCTTGCAGGTCGCGATAGACGGTCCGGCGGGTAACGCCGCATTCTTCGGCCAGTTCGTCGGCGGTACTGCCGTGACGAACCTCCAGGATGCGTATCAGGTCGTGCAGGCGCGCTGCCTGGCTGTATTTTCGGGGCGGTCGCCCGGCACCGTCTGCACTCCGGCCCGCCACCGGATTATTCCCACTCGATGGTTGCCGGCGGCTTGCTGGAAATATCGTAGACGACCCGGTTGACGCCTTTGACTTCGTTGATGATGCGACCGCTGATATGCGCCATATCGGCATAGGGCAGCGGATACCATCCGGCGGTCATGAAATCCTTGGTCTCCACGGCGCGCAGGGCTATGACATATTCATAGGTACGACCATCCCCCATGACGCCGACACTCCGCACCGGAAGGAATACGGCAAAGGCCTGACTGATCTTGTCGTAATGTCCCGTACGGTACAGCTCCTCGATGTAAATGGCATCGGCGCGACGCAAAATGTCGGCATACTCTTTTTTGACCTCCCCAAGGATGCGCACCCCCAGACCGGGGCCGGGGAAAGGATGGCGATAGACCATGGGGTGAGGCAGCCCCAGTTCTTCGCCGATGGCGCGTACTTCATCCTTGAACAGTTCCCGTAGAGGTTCAAGGAGATTGAGCTTCATGTGTTCGGGCAGGCCGCCAACGTTATGATGACTTTTGATGTTGTGCGCCTTGCCGGTCTTGGCACCGGCAGACTCGATAACGTCGGGATAGATGGTCCCCTGAGCGAGCCAGACCGCATCTTCGATTTTGGCCGACTCCTCTTCGAAAATTTCCACAAACAGGTTGCCGATGATTTTGCGCTTGCG
>JASKKK010000013.1 GCA_030154185.1 Desulfuromonadales bacterium | reverse complement strand
GGTTTTTGGTCATGGTAGTTTACCGAAATGCTTTTCATACTATTCGACTGTTCCATTTGGTTCAGTACCGGAGGTACACATGAAAAAAATCCTTGTCCTGCACGGCATCAATCTAAACATGTTCGGTAAACGGGACCCTACCCATTATGGAACCGCAACCCTCGAAGAAATCGATAACCGGATCGCCGACTGGGCCGCCGAGCTCGGTTTTGAGGCCGAATGTTTTCAGACCAATCATGAAGGGGAGATGGTATCGCGCATTCACCGTGCTCATCAGCAGGACATCTTTGCGATTGTTATCAATGCCGGAGCCTGGACCCACTACAGTTACGGTATCGCCGATGCTCTGGCCGTTCTCGAAGTTCCGATTGTTGAAGTCCATATGTCCAACATTCATGCCCGTGAAGAGTTCCGCCGCCATTCGGTCATCGCGGGGCTGGCAAAAGGACAGATATGCGGCTTTGGCGTGGAGAGTTATCACCTGGGACTGATCGCGGTCTCGAAACTCATAAATGCATCGGGCTGAATTCCTTATCAAGCTTGACAAGCATGGGGTCTTTGAGAAAGAGCAAAAAAACTCCCCGGACCTGCAGAAGGTCCGGGGAGTTCCGTTTTAACCACGGCTTATTTCTTCACATTCGTGATAATCCCAGCAACAGCGGCTGCCGCCGTCGGTATCGACCACCAGATGATCGATGGAGCAGCTAAGCACCCGCCCTTGTTCGTGAGTTGACGGATGACTGACAAAATTACTTTTGCCCGTCTCCACTTCCTTACACAAATTTTCAAAACGATCGTGTCTCATCGTAAGCCTCCAGGAATGCGGTCCGCCTCAAAACTGCAGACCTTTTGCACGCCGCTTAGGTCTTTGTAGCGTCTGCGGCATGTGCCCTTATTCTACCACCTCGGCGACTTTCGACGAAACCCCGACCATCGTCTCTTCAACCTTGGCTACTATTGAAAACGATCGACCAGGTATATAAAAAGAAGAAGTAATTTTTACGCACGGATATCCGGCTTGTCCGGACCGATGAGATTGAGAATCTTTTCGAGTTTAAACACTACGAGAAATTTGGCCCCCCGCGCCTCGCCATAACCGGGACAACGACGCGACAGACTGGCAATGCGTTCGGCATCGGTTTCTTCCCGCAGCTTTTTCAAAAACAGCCGCAACCCTCGATATCCCTCGCCATTTTCCATGAACAAGAAGGTCGCATAAGGGTTGGTCTCGAGGTTTTTATGAGTGAGGCGATCGAGCATAATGAAAGCTATGCCTCCATCTTCCAGGATATGGGGACGGGCGTAAATAGCCGCATCGACCCTGCCGTCACCATCCGCCGTGGCAAGAACGCCGGTACCCATGGTATTTTCGAAATAGTCTTTAAGATTCATGATCGTCTCCTTGTCGGCCGGATTCTGAACGAGAGTGGTCTTGCTCGGCACAAAAACGGCCTCCGCCGGTTGACGGAGGCCTCTGGTACTACTTGCGGGAATTCATCACAAAACCTGTTTCACGGCCTCCAGAGCCGCCTCGTAATCGGGTTCCTCGGCAATTTCCCTCACCAGTTGAAAATACCGCAGGGTATCGTCACGATCTATGACCAGAACCGCCCTGGCCAAAAGCTTGAGTTCCTTTATCAGCAGTCCATAGTCGAGACCGAAGGAACGTTCCTGATAATCGGAAAGTGTCTTGACCTTATCGATTTCCGCGTTGCCGCACCAGCGTGCCTGCGCAAAGGGGAGATCGACGCTGACGGTATAAACTACCACATCTTCCGGCAGGTTGGCTGCCTGTTGATTGAACTGTCTCGCCATAGTGTCGCAAACCGGCGTATCGAGAGATGGCACCACGGTAACGAGACGAATCTTGCCTGCCGAATCAGCCAGACGAACCGGCTGCAGATCGGTGTCCACCAGAGTGAATGGCGGCGCTGCCGCACCGACTTTCAATGCCGGCCCCATCAGGGTCATAGGATTGCCTTTAAATGTCACCAGACCTGTACGTTCCTCGGGCATGGACGTTCTCCTTTCATCGGTTTAAGACATGTTTATCAAGGGTACCGTAATCGCATGCCGCGTCAAACGCGAGCATCATATTCTCAGGTACATATCCCGCAACGATGGCAGCCGGAACCGCAAGGGGGCGTCAAATCACCGGCCAGTCCACGTCGATATTCGGACCACAAAAAGGTACGCGAGACGCCCTGATCGATGATTTCCCAGGGAAGGATTTCGTCCTCATCCCGTTCCCGCGTGAGATAGAAATCCTTTTCCAGACCTTCGCGACGGCAGGCGGCCGTAAGACCGACCCCCTCAGCCAGATGCGGCAAAAGGCGTCCGGTGCGGCGATCCCCTCTGGACAACAATGCCTGCAATTCGGCCGCCTTGAGCGATTCGCAGGTTACATTCGTGTTGGCCATGCGCCCGACCTGTCGTTTGAGATACTGGACCTTCTTCTTCAACGCCGAAATCGACTCCATGGCGGCCCACTGCAATGGCGTGAAAGGTTTGGGAATAAAAGGGTTGACCGAAAGGGTCAGATTACCGAGTCGGCCGCGCCGGCGTCCCGCCTCAAGCCACACCGTTCGTATTTTTCGCACCAGTTCCAGCAGCGCTTCCACATCCTCCGCCTTTTCGGTGGGCAATCCGATAAGAAAATAAAGTTTGAGATTGGGGATATCTTCATCGGCGATCAATTGAACCGCCGACAGGATCTGGCTTTCATCGAGACCTTTGTTGATAAGATTACGCAACCGCTGGCTGCCCGCTTCCGGAGCAATGGCCACGGTACGATGGCCCGATTTCGCCATGGCCTTGACGTCCCGGGTGGTCAAGGAATCGATGCGCAGACTGGCCACCGAAATCTGTCCGCCGCTGTTCAGAATTTTCCGGCTGATGGCACCGATTTCGTCGTGGTCGGCTACCGCAGGACTCACCAGCCCGATCCGCTGGCGATGCTCAAGGCCGTCGTCCAGTTCATCCTCCAGAGCTTGCAGACTCCGTTCTCGTGGCGGAAGATAAATGAATCCTGCAGCGCAAAAGCGGCATTTGCGCGCACAGCCTCGCGAAATTTCGACCAACGCCATGTCTTTGAATTCGGTGTCCTCGGTATAAACGCAGGAACGACTGCTTGTATCGTCGAGCCGGCGCACCCATTGTCGTTCCACCCTTTCCGGTACTCCCGGATCGGGTATGTAGGCGGCAACGCGCCCATCTTCACGATAATCGACCCGGTATCCGGAAGGAACATAGACGCCGGGCAGCTTGGATAACCCGGTCAGCACATCGGCCCGGCCCTCGGAGCTTTCGTTCAAATAATCGATAAGCGGGGGCAACAAGGGCTCGGCCTCCCCGATAGCAAAAAGATCCATGATTCCGGCAAGCGGTTCCGGGTTGAGGAAGGCACAGACTCCCCCACATAATACCAGGGGATAGGCCCCGCCTCGTTCTTCAGCCATCAACGGCAGGTGAGCCAACTCAAAAAAGACAGGCAGGTTGAGATAATCGTTTTCAAAAGAGATGGAAAAAGCGATCAGGTCGAACTCATCAAGAAACCTTTTCGACTCCAGGGAAAACAGCGGGTATCCTGTCTTGCGATGTTCATCCAGATCCTCGCGATCGGGAAGAAAAAACCGTTCGCAAAGGGTATCCTCGCGGCGATTGAGCAGTTCGTAGACCGTATGATATCCCAGATTGCTCATGGCCTGATGATATACATTGGGATAGACAAGGGCCACGGCCAGACGCCCGCCCCATGCATTGGATTGCAGGCCGCTTTCGACGGCCAGGCGCCGCTGCGCTTTCTCCAAAAGCCTTCGTGACATACCGGATTCTTTCCTGACGGGCGGCATCTGTCCGCGCCACGCAACCATTGTAATAGGTTCCCGCCCTGATGTCCGGACGGAAATACTTCAAAACCATCTTACCCTAACAACCTTACGCATAAAAGTCGGCTGGCCCAATCACTGCCGAGCCTGTCTCTACCGCGCCTAGTCACCAGTTATCGATGAAATTCTTTACGAGCTAAAAAAAGCGAGGGGACCGTACTGGGTCCCCTCGCTACGGGAGTCATGCAGTCATGTGATTTTGGGAAAAAAGGTCCCCGACCTGCCGAAAATTGCCGGCAAGTCCTGATCAGCCATGGAGGCAGGTGAAGCGAAGCGGAGATCTTCGTTCCGACCGGTCAAGCCTGTCAGGCTGGCGACCTCTAATGAAGTCTTGTCAGTCCACCCGCTTGCGCATGAAAGTCGGGATATCGTATTCATGCTCTTCGCCAAGCGGCGTACGGAAGCCTTTAGGTGAATCTTTCTGCCGATCACGGATAAAGGTCGGCAGATCACGGTTCTCATTTTCCAGCCCCGCTCCCGCACGGCTGCGGAGTTCTTCCACGTTGCGGCGGCCTTTTTCGAAAGAATCGCCGAAACCGGTGGCAATAGCGGTGATTTTGATCCGCTCGCCCATCTCTTCGTTTATCACCAGGCCGATGATGATATTGGCGTCCTCATGCACCTTGTCGTGAATGATGCTGGAGGCTTCGTCGAACTCTTCCATGGTCATGCTGGACGATGCGGTAATGTTGACCAGCACGCCCTTGGCTCCTGAGATATCGATATCTTCCAGCAAGGGACTGCTGATAGCCTTCTGGGCGGCTTCCGCGGCACGCCGCTCGCCTTCGGCCAGCCCGATGCCCATCATCGCCATACCCCGCTCGCTCATGACTGCCTTGACATCGGCGAAGTCGACGTTGATCAAGCCGCTGGTGGTGATCAATTCGGAAATGCCCTGAACCGCCTGACGCAAAACATCGTCGGAAGGCTTGAAGGCATCGAGGATGCTGGTGTTCTTTCCGGAAAGCCCCAGCAGACGATCGTTGGGAATAACGATAAGGGAATCGACCACACTTTTGAGACTGTCGATTCCGACCACCGCCTTTTTCATTCGTTGCTTGCCTTCGCGGCTGAAAGGCTTGGTAACCACGGCAACGGTCAAGGCCCCCTGTTCCTTGGCCACCTCGGCAATGATCGGCGCGGCACCGGTACCGGTACCCCCGCCCAATCCGGCGGCAATGAAAACCATATCGGCACCTTCCAGGATTTCGCCCAGACGCGAACGGTCTTCCTGCGCCGCTTCCCGACCGACTTCAGGATTGGCGCCGGCCCCGAGGCCTTTGGTCAATTTGCCGCCGATCTGCAGTTTTACCGGTGCCTGGCTTTTGCGCAGCGCCTGGGCATCGGTGTTGGCCGCCACGAAATCGACACCATCCAGCTGGTTCAGGATCATGGTGTTGACAGCATTGTTACCGCCGCCGCCAACGCCGATCACCTTGATTTTTGCCGTTTGGTCGATACTTTCATCGAATTCGAACATGATATGATCCGACATGACTCCTCCGGTTCCCTTGTTGACCCGGTCTCTCCGTAACCGAGTCCGGTTTAAGATGTCGTGCTTCCCGCCGCCATCAGAAAAATTCCACGAACCACTCCTTCATGCGGCGCAGAACCCGGTCGAACAGGTTGTCCGAACCCATCTTGAACTTGGTCGCGCCGCCGCAACGTGCACCGTATTTGACCAGACCGACGCCGGTGGCGTATATGGGCGAATTGACCACGTCGGTCAAACCGCCTATTCCCTGAGGCAACCCCCGGCGTACCGGCAGGTTGAAAATCTGCTCGGCCATTTCCGGCATGCCGGGGAGAATACAACTGCCTCCCGTCAACACGATACCGGATGCCAACAAATCCTCAAACCCGCTTTTGATGATTTCACGCTGCGCCAGAGTAAAAATCTCTTCGACCCGCGGTTCCAGAATTTCAGCCAACAGATGCCGCGAAAGAACACGCGGCTCTCTTCCGCCGACCGACGGAACCTCGATCGTCTCATCCTTGCCGACCATGGAGGTCATGGCGCAGCCGTATTTCTGTTTAATGACCTCGGCCTCGGCCATGGGGGTTCGCAGACCGACGGCGATGTCGTTGGTGAGGTGATTGCCACCGAGCGACAGTACCGATGTGTGCTTGATGGCACCGTCCACAAAAATGGCAAGATCCGTGGTACCTCCGCCGATATCGACCAGCGCCACACCCAGATCTTTTTCATCGGCCGACAAAACCGCCTCGGAAGAAGCCAGTTGCTCGAGAACGATATCGGACACCTCGACGTCGGCCTTATAGCAACTGCGCACGATATTCTGGGCGCTGGCAGTGGCCGCCGTAACGATATGGACCTTGGCTTCAAGACGCACGCCACACATGCCCAGAGGGTCGAGAATCCCGTCCTGGTCATCGATGATGTACTCTTGGGGCAAGGTATGAATAACCTCACGATCCATGGGAATGGCGATGGCCTTTGCGGCATCGAGAACCCGGCGGATGTCGTCTCGCGTCACCTCCCGCGTCTTGACCGCGATCACCCCCTGGGAATTGAATCCGCGAATATGACCACCGGCAATACCTGCGTAAACGCTGTCGATCTTGCAATCCGCCATCAATTCGGCTTCGGTCAAAGCCTTTCGTATGGCTTCGACGGTACTTTCGATATTGATCACCACGCCCTTGCGCAACCCGCGAGACGGGCTGGTACCGATGCCGACGATATCCAGGCCGTCTTCGTTCTGGTGGCCGACAATAGCGCAAATCTTGGTGGTACCGATATCCAGGCCCACAATCAGATCGTGTTTGTTATTGCTCATCTTCGTGCCTTCCCCCTTGGAATCTAACCTTTGCCTCGTACATTGCCGGCATCCAGTTTTACGATAATGCGTCGCGTTACGTTCAGGTCGATATAATCGATCAGGCCCAATCGGGTCCTTATTTGCGGATAGATCTTTTCGAGGCGATCCAGCTTGGCCTCGAAATCGTCTTTTCCGATGCGCACCGGTACGCCGCCACTGCAAGTATAAAGCGTAATGCCTGCGGTGTCTTCAAAACGAAGTTCCGAAATGTTATCGATTCCGAAGATGCTGCGTTCCTGCAACATATCGAGCAATTTCAAAACTTCATCGAGCTGACGCAACGTGGACTCTTCCGCATCGAGAAGAGCCTGCCGGTCGATACCGGTTACCACGGGAAAATCGAGACGATCCCCCCTCTCCAACCGTTTGAAAACGTGTCCCGAGGCATCGAGATAGTATAAATAGTCGAGGCGTATTATGGCCTTGGGTACACGCTCTTCGACCTTAATAACCAGTTGATCGGGAAACATGCGCCGGACTTTGGCACGGGAAATCCAGGGATTTTCCTCGATACGACGGCTGACCCGAGCCAGATCAAGCTCAAAAATGTTGGTTCCGGCACGGATATCCGATAACGCCAGAATCTGATCACGGACGATGCGATGGTTATTCTCCACCAGAATCCGGTCAACCTTGAAATAGTCGGAAGCAAACAACATCTGGCCGGCAAAATAAGCCACGGCAACAACCATGGCGAGACTGGCCAGTGCCATGGTACCCCACAGGCCGCCAATCAGCAAGCGTCTCCAGGGAATAATCCTGCGCGGCTTTCTGAAACGGTTGCCTTTACGCCTCAGCCGCCGTTTTTTGGGTGTTTTGATATTCGCCATGCTCATCTTTCCCCAAGCCGGGCAAATGAAGCGTCAAGGGTTTACTTCCCCAGAGCGGCACCCTTGAGGATGCGCTCAACCAGTTCATCGAAAGTCATTCCCGCCGCACCGGCCGCCTTGGGCAGCAGGCTGGTTTCGGTCATGCCGGGGATGGTGTTGACCTCCAGACAGTAGAAAGCCGTATCGGCGACCATGAAATCGACGCGCGCCGCGCCGCGGCAACCGATGGCCTCGAATACCTGTACGGCCGCATTCTGCAGAGCCTTGTAAAGACTCTGCGGCAAAGGCGCCGGTAACAGGTATTCGGTCTGGCCCGGCGTGTATTTAGCCTGGTAGTCATAAAAACCGCCCTTGGGAACCACCTGGATCACCGGCAACGGCTGCCCGTCCAGCACGCCCACGGTAACTTCCGCTCCGGCCACAAACTTCTCGACAAGCACCAGATCATCGTGACGGAAAGCTTCATCGAGACCTGCGGTCAATTCCTGCTCGTTATGCGCGATACTTATGCCGATGGTCGACCCTTCCCTGGCCGGCTTCACCACCAGAGGATAGTCGGGCAAAGCGTCCTGCCGGAATTGACCGGGGCGTATGACGGCGAAGTCCGGTGTGGCGATGCCGTGATAACACAGCATTTTTTTGGTGGCGACCTTGTCCATGGCCAGGCTGGAAGCCAACACGCCACTGCCGGTATAGGGGATGCCGGCCATTTCCAGAACCCCCTGTACGGTACCGTCTTCACCGTATCTTCCGTGCAGGGCGATAAAAGCCACCTCGATGCCCGCCCGCTGCAATTGTTGCGGGAGATCACGCCCCGCATCGATATCGCAAACCTGGTAGCCGCATCGTTTCAAGGCCTGACTTATCGCCTGTCCCGTTCGCAGAGACACTTCCCGTTCGGCGGAAAGCCCCCCCATCAATACGGCGATTTTCTTTTGTTTCAGTTCCTGACGCTGCATTCCGTCTCCAGTCATGATTCAGGCTGCCTTGCCCCCACGCGGATCAGGCTTCCCCGATCACCCGTATTTCCGGTTCCAGTTCGATTCCGGTCTGTTTTTGTACCTTTTTTTTAATCTCGTCGATCAAAGTCAGAACGTCCGAGGCCCTGGCGCCGCCACGATTGATAATAAAGTTTGCGTGTTTTTCCGAAATCTGGGCACCGCCAACGGTACGTCCGCGCAGACCGCAGTCGTCGATCAGGCGCCAGGCCTGAAAACCCGGCGGATTTTTGAATACCGAACCGGCATTGGGTTTGCCGACCCCCTGAGCCTGGCGACGGGCAAGCAGGCGTTGCTTGACGGTCTTTGCCAACAGCTCGGAACTTGCCCGTCCGAATCGCAGTGCCGCGGCCGTAACGATGCGATCGGACGGCACGGCTGAAGCACGGTACCTCAGGTCGAGACGCTCACAGGACCAGTATTCCGGGCCCTCGGGGCCGACGAGAAAAACGCCTTCCAGAACACCGGCGAGGTTCTGTTTTCCGGCGCCGGCGTTCATGACGGCGGCGCCACCGACCGTCGCCGGAATACCTGCCAGTTCCTCAAGTCCCGCCAGACCGCGCTGAACGCATTGGCGGATCAAGCGCATAACGGGAAGCCCGCCGCCGACTTTGGCACTGCCGTCCTCATGGAATTCCATATCCCGCAGAGCCCCCGTATGAATGACCGCTCCCGAAAATCCGCCGTCGCGAATCAGCAGATTGCTTCCCGTCCCGAGAGCTATCCAGGACATACCGACCTGGGTCAGAAGACGGAGAGCCGCGAACAGTTCTTCTTCGTTTCGAGGTGTAATGAACAATCCGGCAGGACCACCGATGCGCCAAGTGGTATGTAGACGCAACGGTTCGCCGACCAGTACCGGTCCCTTCAGGATCTCGCGCAATTCGGCAGCCACAGCATTCATATCAGCCTCGCTGTTTCAACCATTCGGCCAAAGATTCGCCTACCTGCCACACATTTCCGGCGCCGAGAGTCAATACCAGGTCTCCCGCTCGCACGTTCTTTTGCAGATGGGAAGATACCGCCTCGGCATCGGGGCAATAGTGCACATCCCGATGTCCGTGACCGGCGATGCCTTCCGCCAGAAGTCGGGCCTCCACACCAGGGATCGGTGCCTCGCCGGCGGCATAGATATCCATGACCACCAGATGGTCGGCCTGATAAAAAGCGGTCACGAAATCATCGAACAAAGCCCGGGTACGGCTGTAGCGGTGAGGTTGAAAAACCGCCACGATCCGCCGGCTCCATCCGGAACGCGCTGCCGCCAGCGTCACCTTGATCTCGGCCGGATGATGACCGTAGTCGTCCACGACCATGATATCGTGGCCCTGATACTTGGGCTGAAAACGTCGCTGCACGCCACAGAAATCGCAAAACGCTTCGGCGATCTGATCGAAGGGAATTTCCAGTTCACGGGCGACGGCCACTGCGGCCAGGGCATTGAGAACATTGTGCTGCCCGGGCATGCGGATCGACAGCTGTCCCAGAGTCTCGCCCTGATGGCATACGGTGAAAGTGGTACGTTCTTCCCGGTAGGACACATCCTGGGCGTTGTAATCGGCCTGGGTACTCATGCCGTAGGTAACGAAACGCTTGCCCACCTCCGGTATAAGAGCCTGAACATTGGCATCGTCGAGGCACAGTACCGCCACACCGTAAAACGGTATCTTATTGATGAAATCGACAAACGTCTGTTTGATTTCATCGAGATCACTGTAATAGTCGAGATGGTCGGCATCGACGTTGGTCACCACCGCAATGGTCGGTGACAGTTTCAAAAAAGACCCATCCGATTCGTCCGCCTCGGCTACCAGAAACTTACCCTGGCCAAGCTTGGCATTGGAGCCGATGGAATCGAGGCGTCCGCCGATAACCACCGTCGGGTCGATCCCGGACCTGGACAACACCGTCGAAACCATACTCGTGGTGGTGGTTTTGCCATGAGTCCCGGCTACGGCGATACCGTATTTCATGCGCATCAGTTCGGCCAGCATTTCGGCGCGGGGGATTACGGGAATCAGCCGTCGATGCGCTTCGACGACTTCGGGGTTGTCGGCTTTGACGGCAGTCGAGGTCACCACGACATCGGCTTCTCCGAGATTTTCCGCGGCATGTCCGTAAGCGATCGTTCCTCCCAGATCGTTTAACCGGCGCGTCATCTCGGACTCCCTCAGGTCGGAACCGCTGACTCGATAGCCGAGATTGAGCAGCACCTCGGCGATACCGCTCATGCCGATACCACCTATGCCGACAAAGTGTATGGTGCGAATCTTTCCGTACATATTATTTTATGAACCTTCCCTGCCGGAGGCAGTGTTAAGTAAATGCTTATTCCCGTCCACACATGGTGCGGCATATCTTGAGAATGCGGTCGGCCGCCCCATCTACTCCCAGCGACCCGGCTGCGGCAGACATGCTGATCAGCCGCTCACGGTTCTCCAGCAGATCGTTAACCAGGCTTGCCAGGGTTTCCGCGCTCAAATCATTCTGCGACAGGAGCAGCGCCGCACCCTTGTTGGCTACCGCCAGGGCATTGATGGTCTGATGGTCCCCCGCCGCATGCGGATAGGGAACAAGGATGGCCGCCCTTCCGCAGGCCGCAAGTTCAGCCAGGGTGGTGGCGCCGGCCCTGCAAACGACAAGGTGGGCGCCGGCATATGCGGAAACCATGTCGTCGATAAACGGGACCACACCATCCGCAGGCCATCCGGCCCGGACGTAGCCTTCGCGAATACGTTGCAGATCGTCGCTTCCGGTCTGATGCACGATATGGAGGCGATCACGCCATTGATTCAGCAATGGCAACGCCCCAAGCATAGCGTTGTTGATGGCACGGGCACCGCGACTACCGCCGAATACCAGCAACTCCGGTTCGCCGTCATTTATCGGCGGACAGGTTTCCATCCCCTGGCGCAGCGGGTTGCCTGTCACAATGGTGGTGGCGCGATGAAAGGCTCGCTCCGCCTCCGAAAAGGACAGGCATACACAACGGGCCCAGCGTCCCAGCATTCGATTGGTCAGGCCGGGCCAGGCATTCTGTTCATGAATAACCGTCGGTATACGTTTAAGCTTTGCAGCAATCAGCATAGGCGCCGAGGCATACCCTCCCACTCCCAAGACGATATCGGGCTTGAACCGGCGCAGAATCCGCAATCCCTGCCGGACGCTTCTGAGCAGACAGGGAATCATGCCTAACTTGCCGACCAGTCCCCGGTTGACGAAACCACGAATATCAATGAACTCAAAAGGCAGTCCCAATTCCGGAAGAACCCTGCCCTCGATGCCGCGAGCGGTTCCTACAAACAGAACCTCTGCGACCGGATCCTGCTGCATAAGCCGCTGCGCCAATGCCACTGCGGGAAACAGATGTCCGCCGGTTCCGCCTCCTGCCAGCAACAGCTTCATGCCCTGCCCCTTTCGATCTGACTCGAAATATTCAGCAAAATGCCGACGGCCAGCAATGACACCACCAGGCTGCTGCCTCCGTAGGAAAGGAACGGCAGCGCCAGACCTTTGGTCGGCAACAGCGACATAACCACCGCCATATTGGTAAAAGCTTCAAGCCCCAGCAGCAGGGTCAACCCAAAGGCCAGATACCGGCCGAATTCGTCCGGCGCCATCCAGGCAATGCGCAATCCCAGCCAGACCAACACCAGAAAAAGCACCGCAATCGTCAAAACGCCTATAAATCCGGCTTCTTCGCCAACTACGGAAAAAATGAAATCGGTGTGCGCCTCGGGAAGAAAAAACAGTTTTTGCTGACTCTGCCCCAGGCCCTTCCCTTTCCAGCCGCCATTGGCAAAAGCGATCAAGCTCTGGGTGATCTGGAACCCTTCATCCGACGAATATTTCCAGGGATCCATAAAGGCCAGGATGCGGCGACGCCGGTAATCGACCCGCCAGATGGCCAGATATAAAGCCGGCAAGGCAGGCAGGATCGACACCAGCAGATGTTTGAAACAACTGCCGGCGACCAGCATCATGCCCATGGCTACGGCTCCCATGGTCATGGCACTGCCGAGGTCGGGCTGCAGCATCAGCATCACCAGCATGAGTCCGAGAATGACCAGATAAGGCAACACGCCGAATTTGAAGGTACGCAGACTCTTTTCCGGTTTTCGCGACAGCGAATGGGCCATGAACAGCACCAGTGCCAACTTGGCCAGTTCCGACGGTTGCAAAGAGAAACCGGCCACCCTTATCCAGCGTACCGCGCCGCCCGCCGACGAGCCGACGCCGGGAACCAGAACCAGACCAAGGAGGACAGCGCTCGCCAGTAAAATCAAGGCGGCCAGCTTGCGCAAATGATGATAGTCGAAGCGCATCGCGCCAAGCAGAACAAGTATGCCGATCAGAGCAAACCCGCTTTGCCGCTTCAGAAAATAGAAACCATCCTTGTAATGTTCCGCAGCCATGATCGAGGAAGACGAATAGACCATCAGCACACCGATAGCGGTCAGCACCGCCGTCACTGCCAGAAGCCAATAGTCGTAACCGCCTCGCTCTTTCATGATCTCAATCCTGGGAATGCAATGCCTGCACGGCACGGCAGAATACCTCGCCACGCTCGGCATAACTCCGGAACATATCAAAACTCGAACAACCGGGAGAGAGCAACACCGTCCCTCCGGCGACAGTCACCCGCCGGGCCATATCCACGGCCTGCTCGAGTGAGTCGGCCCTGAGAATCTCGGTCATCCCCCGGAAACTATCCTGCATGCGATCGGCCGCCTGGCCGATGAGAATCAGATGGTCGACTTTCGCCTTCACAAGTTCTTCCAGCGGCGCGTAATCGCCGCCCTTGTCCTTACCGCCGGCAATCAGGGTTACCTGTCCCTCGAGTCCTGCCAAACTTTTTACGACGCTGCCGACATTGGTCCCTTTGGAATCGTCGTACCAGGTCACCCCATCAAGCTCCCTGACCAGGACCATGCGATGATCCAGTCCACCAAAACCGCAGACCGCCTGCCAGGCCGTCTCGACGGGACATCCTTCCAGCAAGGGCGGTATCATGGCGGCCATGACGTTCTCGATATTATGCAGACCTGTAAGTCGCAAAGCCGAGACGGGGAACAGCTGCTGCTGCCCGGCATGCCGCCAGACAATATGCTCGCCATCGAATCCCATGCCTTCCTCGAGAACCCGACAGGAGGTGAAAGCTATCGTACGACATTTCATCCCCTCCGCATGGCGGGTCACCAGCGCATCGTCCGCATTGATAATCGCCACATCTTCAGCTGTCATATTGTCGAATAGCCGCAGTTTGGCCGCCACGTAGCTGGCCATATCCGGGTAACGGTCGAGATGGTCCGCCGTCAGGTTGAGCAACATGCCGTAACGTGGGCGGAACGTTTCGATAGCCTCAAGTTGAAAAGAGGAGATTTCCGCCACGATACAGTCCCAGCCGGTGCAGCGCGCTGCTTCGATAAGGGGAATCCCGAGATTCCCGCCGACAAAGGCATGACGTCCCCAGAGTTTCATTATTTCGCCGACCAGGCATGTGGTGGTCGATTTTCCATTCGTGCCGGTAACGGCAATTATGGGGGCGGTCAGTTCCCGCGCGGCGATTTCTATTTCACCCAGCACCGGGACGCCGGCCCGCCGGGCAGCGGCAAGGGCCGGAACCGTAAGAGGAATGCCGGGACTGATGGCTATCAGATCCGCTGATGCAAGCAACCGCGCATCGTGCCCGCCGCAGTCGAAGCGAAGGCCCCGTTGGGCCAGTTCCGTCACACCGTCGAGGTCTTCACGTTTGCGGCTGTCGGAGAGGGTCGTGACCGCGCCACGGTCCAGAAAGAACCGGGCCAGACCCAAACCCGTACATCCAGCTCCGACGACCACCACGTGTTTTCCGGAATATCCAGCCATGAATTACCTCAACTTGAGGGTCGACAATGCCACCAGCGCCAGGATGATACTGATGATCCAGAAACGGACGATGATTTTGGGTTCCGCCCACCCTTTGAGTTCGAAGTGGTGATGAATCGGCGCCATGCGGAAAATCCGCCTGCCAAGCAGTTTGAAGGACGAAACCTGTACGATGACCGATAAGGCTTCGACCACGAAGATTCCGCCGACAATGACCAGAACGATCTCCTGCTTGGTGATGACCGCAATGGTGCCGAGGGCGCCGCCGAGCGACAGGCTGCCGACATCGCCCATGAAAACCTGCGCCGGATAGGTGTTGAACCACAAAAATCCCAGCCCCGCCCCTACCATGGCTCCGCACAGAACGGCCAGTTCACCGGCGCCCTGCACACTGCTGATCTGAAGATAATCGGCCAGCCTCGCGTTACCGGCAAGGTAGGCGAACAGCAAATAGGTGCCCGAAGCAATGATCGTGGGGCCGATAGCCAGGCCATCCAGACCGTCGGTAAGGTTCACCGCATTGCTCGCACCGACGATAACCAACACGGCAAACGGGATATACAAAAGACCCAGTTCCGGCCGCAATCCCTTAAAAAAGGGAAAGGCCAGGGTCGTCTGAAACGGCTGATAGACATACAGCATGCATCCGGCGGTGGCGGCGATCAGCAACAGCCACACCATCTTCTGCCGTGCCGACAGGCCTTCGCTGTTGCGCAGCTTTACCTTGCGGTAATCGTCGACGAATCCCACGGCGCCGAAACCGACCGTAACCAGAAGGGTTACCCATACGTAAATATTGGTCAGATCGGTCCACAACAATGTCGGCAAAACGATGGCCAGCAGGATCAGGGTGCCGCCCATGGTCGGCGTCCCTTCCTTTTTGAAATGAGACTGCGGGCCGTCCTTGCGAATACTCTGCCCTATCTGCAGTTTGGAAAGCTTGTCGATAAGCCAGGGCCCCAGGATAAAGGCGATCATAAGAGCCGTAATGGTGGCGTAGATGGCTCTAAAGGTGATGTACCGAAAGATGTACAACACCGAAAATTGTTCGTGCAGCGGATATAACAAATGGTACAGCATCCGTACTTCTCCTAATGACCGGCTGAAGGCCGGTCATCATTGGCGCATAAAGCGTTGCAGATTTTTTCCATGGTCATGCCGCGGGATCCCTTGACCAGCACGCGGTCGCCTGGACGCAGCAGATCGCCCAGCAACCGAACGGCTTCGCCGTGACTTTTCACCACCCATACAGACTGTGGGGGCATTCCGCCCTGCCTCGCTCCCACTGCGGTATCCTCGGCCCGTTCGCCGAGAACGATCAACAGGTCGACACACTTCGACGCATGCAACCCGGTCTGGCGGTGCATATCCGAAGCCGCCTCACCCAATTCCAGCATATCTCCCAGGACCGCGATGCGGCGACCGCTGCCCGGCAATTCGTCCAGCGCCAGCAGCGCTGCTTTGACGGCCAGCGGATTGGCATTGTAAAAATCCTCCAGCAGAGTCGCACCGCTGGCAAGTTCCATTATCTGCATGCGCCCAGCGCAGGATCGAAACCTTTCAAGCCCCTCGACAATCTGAGCACCGTCGACCTTCAACGCGCAAGCGGCAGCTGCGGCAGCCAGGGCATTATGCACATTATAACGGCCGGGAATCTTCAGGAGAACCGGCCGGCTTCCATCGGGCAGCGCCAATCGGAAACGCATCCCCTGCCCCTCGACGGCTACGTCTTCCGCTCGCACTTCTGCATTCGGGCCGCATCCGAAAATCAATCGCCGAACCCCGTTGGCAACCGGCAACTGCAGGACCCGCGGGTCATCGCCGTTTATTATCGCCGTGCCCCCTGCAGGCAGGGCGGCAAACAACTCCCCTTTGGCACGGGCCACACCTTCAAGATTCTGCAAATTCTGCAGGTGAGCAGGTCCCACGTTGGTTACAATTCCGATATCGGGACGACTGATCTCCGCCAGACGGGCGATTTCTCCACGAGCACTCATGCCAAGTTCAAGCACCGCCCAGGCATGCCCGGGATCAAGCCGAAACAGGGTATGGGGCAGGCCGATCAGATTATTGAAATTGCCCTCCGTCTTAAGCCCCGGTCCGCGCGAAGCAAGGATGGCGGCGAGCATCTCCTTGGTGGTGGTTTTTCCGGAAGATCCGGTCACTGCCACTACAGGCCCATCAAAATCCTGGCGTAAGGCGCCAGCCAGGTCGCCAAGTGCACGCAGCGTATCGGCCACACGAATGACCGGCACCGACAAACCGGCAATCACTTCCTCGCTCAAGCAGGCGGCGGCCCCGCCTCGAATGGCCTGCACCAGAAAATCGTGACCGTCGAACCGAGGCCCCCGCAGCGGCACGAACAGGTCTCCGGAGCGCAGGGAACGACTGTCGGTGGAAACACCGGTGACCATGCCGTCGACACGCTCGGGTATCAAGGTTCCACCGGTTATGGCGGCGATTTGATTCACATCGAGTCGCATGTTCCCTCCGTCACCGTTGTCAATGCCTGGCGCAATTCCTCGCGATCGTCGAAATGCAGTCGTCGATCGCCGACAATCTGGTAGTCCTCGTGTCCTTTGCCTGCCACCAGCAGCACATCTCCGGGACGCAGCAGGTTTACAGCAAAACGCATCGCCTCGCGACGGTCTTCAATGATCACATACCCTCTGCCGGCAGCCTTCCCCACCTGTTGCAGAGACCAGGGACCGGCATGTACGCGGCGCAGACCGCTCTCTACCTGTCGGATAATGGCGCAGGGATCTTCGCTGCGCGGATTGTCCGAAGTCAGAATCGCCACATCGGCCAACTTTGCAGCGATCTCCCCCATGACGGGGCGTTTGGCGGTATCGCGATCGCCACCGCAACCGAATATGCAAAACAGACGCCGCGGATGAAGTTGTCGCAGAGTTGTCAGAACATTTTGCAGGGCATCGCCGGTGTGGGCGTAATCGACCAGGACCAGAGCGTCCCTGTCGTTTTCTATACTTTCCAACCGCCCCGGAACCTGTGGTGCGGAAGCCAGGGCGGCGACGATGGTTGCCGGTGTCATATCCAGAGCAACGCCCACGCCTGCGGCGCACAGAAGATTGTGCAGGTTGTAATCACCGACCAGCGGTGATTGCAAAGCGACGTTTCCGCACGGAGTTCGCAACAGTCCGGTGATGCCGGCTGCCGAAATCGCGATATTCTCGGCGGTTACGGAGGATCGTGGCGTTTGTCCGCAACCGACGACAGAAGGGAGCATATGAGCAAGGCGCCTACCCCATTCATCATCGAGATTGACGACGGCTTGCTGGGGAGAATGGGCGCCGAGCCCTGTAAACAATCGGCACTTGGCCTCGAAATAGGTTTCCAGATCGCCATGATAATCGAGATGTTCGGGTGTCAGGTTGGTAAAAACGCCCACATCGAAACGAACCCCGTCCACACGCCGTTGTTCCAGAGCATGGGACGACACTTCGAGGATCAACGCATTGGCGCCCCGCCCCCTGAATGCGGCAATGGTCTGCATCAGATCGACCGATTCGGGAGTGGTATGACTGGACGGCAGCCCCTCGCCTTCGAAACGGTAATCGACCGTCCCCAACACGGCAGGCCGATGCCCGGCGTCCCGAAGCAGCGATTCCACGAGATAGCTTACGGTGGTTTTACCGTTGGTTCCGGTAATACCGACCACCAGCATATCTTTCGTGGGATCCCCAAAGAAAGCCGCAGCCGCCAAAGCCATGGCCCGCCTGGTATCGGGCACCACCAGACCGGTCACGCCCTCCGGCAGGGACCGAGGCGTTTCCATCACAATCGCCCCCGCTTCCCGTTCTAGTGCCTTTCCTATAAACCGATGCCCGTCCACACTTGCCCCCCGCAAGGCAAAAAACACCCCTCCTGACCGCACTTGTCGGGAATCGTAAAACAGGCCGCTGACCGGTCCGCTGGTGGAACCGATGACGGCGGTGGGCTCAAGTATCTGGCAAAGGTCGGAAATATTCATGGAATCGGTAATTTTCCTTCCCATAAGAAAAAAAGTCAAAGGGAAATTTCAGGCCGGAGGCCTCAGCCTCACCCATACTTCATCGCCATAACGGATAGCCTGTCCGGGCTTCGGAAACTGGTCAACGACTCGTCCCGATCCTTTGATACGGATATTGAGTCCCGTTTTTTCCATGGTCTTCAAGACCTGCCGACAACTCATTCCCAGACAATGAGGCATGACGGGGATGCCGCTGTCGTTTGCTTCGGACTGCTTGGTCCCCGAAGTGATGGCCACAACCGTTTCAAGAGTCACGGGCGGCAACGGTGTTTCCATATCCGGTTCCGTCGGCGGAACCCCGAAGTACCGTAGTGCCTGCTCGGCCAGTTTGGAGAATACCGGGGCGGCGACCAGGCCGCCGTAGACGTGAGTCTTGGGCTCGTTGATCACCACCAGGATGACGACTCGTGGTTTTTCCGCAGGCGCGAAGCCGACAAAGGATGCAACGCGCTTGTCCGCCGAGTAGCCGCCGGTTACCGGGTCGACCTTCTGAGCGGTGCCGGTTTTTCCGGCGACGCGATACCCCGGTACGGCCGCCAGGGTGCCGGTCCCGCCTTCCTGCGTGACCAGTTCCATCATGGCTCTGACCTGAGCAGCGGCCTTTTCAGATATCACGCGTCGAATCACCTCCGGTGATCGCCGCTCCACAACTTCACCGGCGTCGTTTACGACCTGTCGCACCAGGTCGGCTTTCATCAACAGGCCGCCATTGGCTACAACAGCAGCAGCTCGAGCCAGTTGCAGGGCCGTAACGGTCATGCCCTGACCGAAAGATATCGCTGCAAGATCGCCTTCGAACCACGAATCAGGTCTGCGCAACTGCCCTGAAGCCTCGCCGGGGAAATCGAGGCCGGTTTTCTCCCCAAAACCGAAGCTTCGCAAATAATCGAAATAACGCTGGCGCTCCAGAATCTTGCCGATCTTTGCCGAACCGATATTGGAGCTCATCCGCAATACGTCTGAGACACTGAGACGATCGTAAGGATGATGATCGTGAATGGTCATGCCGCCCACCCGGTAGACCCCTTTTTCACAGTTCACCATCTTTTCGGGATAAACAAGTTTTTCATTCAGCGCGGCCGCCATAAGAAAAATCTTAAGCGTCGAGCCCGGTTCGAATTCATCGCAAACTGCACGATTGCGTCGGCTTGATACAGAAAAACGGCCGTAAGCATTGGGATTGTACGTCGGCTGATTGGCCATGGCGAGGATTTCGCCGCTGGACGGATCGAGCATGACGACGCTTCCGGATTTGGCCTTGGCATCGTTCATGGCCGCCGCCAACTCTTTTTCTGCAAGGTATTGGAGATTGCGATCGATGGTCAGGAAAAGACTATTTCCATGACTGCCTCCCTGAACCACCTTGTCGCTGGCTCCCAATCCTTTGCGACGACCATCCTTAGCCGCCACCAGGAAACCTTCCTGCCCCAGAAGTTGGCCATCGTAATACCTCTCCAACCCCTCCAGTCCCTTCGGATCGAGCCCTGTAAAGCCAAGGATTTGTGCCGCCAGCTTCCCATTGGGATAGAAGCGCTTATGTTCCTTGGTAAAAGCGATTCCGTCGAGATCGAGTTTGCGAATCTTTGCGCTTTGCTCCGGCTGAACCTTGCGCTCCAGCCAGACGAAACTACGTTTGGAAGTCAATTTCTTGCGCAACGTCCTGCGGCTGATGCCGAGGGAATCCGCCAGCGATCGGACAGTGGCATCGACATTGCCGACGCGAAAAGGTTCTGCAAAAATGGAATCGACGCTGGTACTGCGTGCAAGCTCCGCACCGTTACGATCGTAAATGGCACCGCGGCGGGGTGTCAGAGGAATGATGCGCTTGTATTGGCGCCGGGCCCGCGCCACGGTTTCCTCGTTCTGGACGACCTGCAGCCAGTATCCCCTTCCCACAACCGCCAGAAAAAAGAGTGTAAAGCCCACTCCCATCAGGAAGATACGGATTTTACAGCTTTTTTCCGGCGACAATTTCATTGGACGATAATCACCTGATGGGGTTCGGGGTAATGGAGGTTCAGGTTATTTATGGCGACACGTTCCAGATGCGCGGGATTCTTGAGGGTGGCAACCTCCAGGCGCAGACAGTTTTCCTCCCGCTTCAACTCCATCAGCTGACCTTCGCAGCTGGAAATGGCATATCCCAACTCTATGAGCTGACTGCAGGACCAGATGTAGAAAACGCCGGCTCCCACCAGGGCGACCAGAAAGATCAGGAATTGCCCCACCGAAAAACGTTGCCAGAAAGCGCTTCCGTTGCCGAGGCCGGGCAGGGCCCGTTGGGTGGAAAAAGACATAACAAACCTCCAGTCATTTCAGCATGCCGAGGATACGGCAATATATCTCGGGGCCATCCGGAAACTCCGGAGCTCCTCTCACTTACAAGCGGCGAACCGCCCTCAACACTGCGCTGCGCGACCGCGGGTTGGACTCGACCTCGGTTTCGGAGGCTCGTAATCCCTTTCGGGTCAGCAACGCCACCGTCGGTTTCCGGTTACAGGCGCAGACCGGCAGTCCCGGAGGGCAGATACAGGGTTGGGTTTCGCCGCGGAAGAATTTTTTAACAATGCGATCTTCCAGAGAATGAAAGCTGATCACCGCCATCCGCCCTCCCGGCTTGAGCAGGCCCAAGGCCCGTTGCAAACCGTCGCGCAGGCTGTCCAGTTCCGCATTGACATGAATACGCAGGGCCTGAAAAACCCGCGTGGCCGGATGAATGCGCGTCGGGGCACGTCCGCCCGGCACCGCATCGCGAACCAGCTCGGCCAACTGTCTGGTGGTCCGCAAAGGCTCCTCCGAGCGAACCTGTTCGATGCGCCGTGCGATACGACGCGCATAACGCTCCTCGCCATATTCACGGAAAATTCGCACCAGGTCGTCGCTCGCCATGGTATTGACCACCTCGGCGGCAGTCATGCCGGAAGAAGCGTCCATGCGCATGTCGAGGGGAGCATCGGACCGGAAGGAAAAACCTCGCCGCGCCGTATCGAGTTGGAAGGAGGATACTCCGAGGTCGAGCAGAATACCGTCGACGGACGAAATGCCGATTTCCGCCAGTATCCGGTGGGCATCGGCAAAATTGCCATGGCGCAGCAGAACCCGGTCACCAAAGGGAGCCAGCCTGCGTCCCGCCTCTTCGAGGGCCTCGCGGTCCCGATCCAGTCCGATCAGAAGTCCGTCCGGAGCCGTTGCCTCGAGAATCAGGCGGGCATGTCCGCCGCCGCCGACGGTACCGTCGACAAAGATTTCACCTGCCCCGGGGGAAAGACACTCCAGAACTTCGCCGGGCATGACCGAACTATGTCGAAACACCTCTTTTGCCATAGCCTAAAACCCGAGATCTTTAAGTGCCTGTGATTCGTCCTTGAGAAGCTCCTCGGCCTGCTGGCGCATTTCAACGTGCTTGGCACGATTCCAGATCATGATCTTGTCAATATAGCCGACCACCACGATTTCACGGATTTCCGACTCGAGCCCCGCGTAGCAGCGTTGAGCTTTGGTCAACTGGATACGCCCCTGCTTGTCGAATGAACATTCGACCGCCGGAGCAATCAGCGAAAGATTGAGGGCATCCTTGAACTTGCTGGCCGGCAAGGCCTCGACTTTTTTGAGCATTTCTTCCCAGTTTCGTACAGGATATGCCGCCAGACCGCCATCGCTCTGGGTGACGACCAGACGCTCGTCACCAAAGGTGGAACTCAGCATTTCCCGAAACTTGGCGGGAATGCTCGCCCTCCCCTTGGCATCGATCGCGTTATTGTACTCACCCTTGAATAGCATCGTCCGCCCCAGGCCCAATTTGACACCATTTAACACTTTGTGGGCAACTATAACGGCCACCCCCCACCTTGTCAAGGCGTTTATTCTAATTTTTTAAGGGTTTAGGAGATTCCCAAAACGAAAAAAGATCCCCTTGAAAGAGGATCTTTTTTTCGCCTGGAGAACGGATTTGGTCGGGTCGAGCGCCCTTCTCGTTTGCAACGGTCGGAAAAGAAGCTCAGGCGGGATATTTACGAAGAATGGGCATTGGAAGACAGCCGCAACTCGATTTGCTCGATACGGTGATCGATAACTTTACGCACAATGAAACGACTGTCCCCCTCGGCACAACTGTCGCCGGTATGCGGAATACTACCCAGCGCCTCCAGCATGAAGCCGGCCAGGGTGGAAGCATGTTCTTCCGAAAGCTCCAGACCGAAACGTTGGTTGACGGCGCGCAAGGAAATACTTCCATCGAGCAGATAGCGCCCGGACCCCAGTTCAAAGACCAGATCCTCGTCGATATCGTACTCATCCCTGATTTCACCGACGATTTCCTCGACCACATCTTCCAGAGTCACGAGACCCTCCACCCCGCCATATTCGTCAATGACCACGGCCATATGCACCTGTCGCCGCTGAAAAGCCTGAAGCAAGGTATTGATGCGTTTCGATTCGGGTACGAAATACGGTTTGCGGGCCAGTTTCTTAAGGGAAAACTCGTGAGCGATATGAACATACCGCAAGATATCCTTGGAATGAATGATTCCGATGATATTGTCGAGAGATTCTTCGTAAATCGGAAATCGCGAATGCCGGGACTGCTGCACGGTTCTCAGTACGTCGCCGAAGGAAGAAGAAGCATCGAGAGCAACCACCTCGGTACGGGGAATCATGACATCGCGAACGCTGGTCTGCGAAAGATCGAAAATGCCATCAAGCATACGGCGTTTGTCTTTGCCGACCACGCCACTCTGTTCCCCCACAGTAATCAGGGTGCGTATCTCTTCCTCGGAAATAATCGGCTGCGGCTCGCTTTTGACAAACAGGGTCAATAGTCGGGAAAAGCTCGTCACCAGCCAGACCACAGGCCGCAGCAGCAACATGATCAGCGTGATGGGGCGCAGCACAAAGAAGGAAAAGCGCTCCGGATAACGGGCGGCAAAGGTTTTGGGACAGACTTCGGATACGACCAGCAGCACCGGCGTAAGAATAACGATGGTCAAAAGTTCCCCACGCGCCCCAAACATCTGCACGAAAAAAGTCGTCGCAAATACCGAAGCGGCAATATTGACCAGGTTGTTGCCGACGAGAATGGCCCCCAACAGATTTTCTGGCTGCGCCAGAACCCGTTCAAGCTGTTCCGCTCCGCGCCGTTTCTTATGCACCAGGTATTTGACCCTGATGCTATCAAGGGACAGCAGAGCCGTCTCCGATCCAGAAAAAAAAGCCGAAAGCAACAACAACAGCACCAAACCGCCAACATACAGAATGGAATCTTGCATCAAAAACCTTCCCACAGGTGCGCAAAGGCAAAAATAAAATATTAGGGGATTCTACCCCAGGACCGTGATGATTACAATTGTCCTGCACGCAGGTTTGAAATACACTTCCCCCTATGATATAAGCGCTCGAAATCCGGATCCACCAACTCCTGGCCGATACCAGAGGCAACCATGAACAAACTCCACTACGAAAGCCGATACAGGCAGCTATGTTCGGAACTGCATCGTCACAGCAGGCTTTACTATACTTACGACCGTCCTGAAATATCCGACGCGGAATACGATCAGCTTTTCAGGGAACTGCTCGAACTGGAAAAAGCCCATCCCGAACTGGTGACGCCGTCTTCTCCTTCCCTGCGGGTCGGAGCCCCTCCCCTGGAACAGTTCACTCCGGTGCTTCACGGCCAGCCCATGCTGTCGCTGGGAAATGCCCTCAACGAGGAAGAACTCGTTGAATTCGATGCCCGTATCCGACGATTTCTCGGCAGGGATGAGCCTGTGCGTTATGCCTGCGAACCGAAAATTGACGGCGTAGCGGTGGAACTGGTCTATCGCGACGGCGTCCTTGAAATCGGTTCCACCCGCGGCGACGGCACGACCGGTGAAGGAATTACCGAAAACCTGCGTACCATCCCTTCCGTCCCACTGTTACTCAACGGCGAGCCCCCGGAATTGCTGGAAGTCCGCGGCGAAGTGTATATCGACCTGGCCGACTTTCAGAGTTTCAATCAGGAACGTGAGGAGGAAGGCCTGCAGGTTTTTGCCAACCCCCGAAACGCTGCCGCCGGCAGCCTTCGTCAGCTCAATTCGTCGATAACGGCCAAACGTCCCCTGAAAATCTTCTGTTACGGCGTCGGCCGCTTGTCCGGAGAACCGCCGGCCAGCCATTACGAACTGTTAAAACGTTTTCAGCAATGGGGGCTGCGGGTAAACCTGGAACACACCCGCACTTTCGAAGGGATCGATCCGGTGGCGGAATATTTCCGACAGATGCAGTCACTGCGCGACCGGTTGCCCTATGAAATCGACGGGCTGGTAGTTAAGGTCGATGCATTGGCTCTGCAACGGGAGCTCGGCGAAAAAACCCGCACGCCGCGCTGGGCCATAGCCTGTAAATTTCCTCCTCGTCAAGCAACCACCGTCGTTGAGGATATCGTGCTGCAGGTCGGGCGCACCGGCGCCATAACCCCCGTGGCCCAGCTAAGGCCCGTGGAGGTCAGCGGCGTCACCGTATCGCGGGCCAGCTTGCACAACTGGGATGAAATCGCCCGCCTGGATGTTATGGTGGGCGACACGGTGGTGATCGAACGTGCCGGTGACGTGATTCCCGATGTGGTCAAAGTTCTGCCCGAGCATCGCAACGGCAAAGAATACAGCGTACCCCTTCCGGAATCCTGCCCGGTCTGCCAAGGTCCCGTGGCCAAGCTCGAAGGCGAAGTGGTACCCCGTTGCCAGGAACTGTCCTGCCCCGCCCGCTTGCGCGAATCGATTAAACATTTCGTGTCCCGCCGCGCCATGGATATCGACGGCCTCGGCGAACGCACCATCGGACAACTGCTGAAACAAAACCTGATCCACAGCGTGGCGGACCTCTATCACCTTACCAAAGAAGATCTGCTGGGCTGTGAGCGGTTTGCCGACAAGTCGGCGGAAAAACTCCTGAAGGCCATCACCGCCAGCAAGACCCGGCCGCTGGGACGGTTTCTGTTCGCCCTCGGCATTCGCCACGTGGGCGAACATCTCGCCGGCCTGCTTGCCCGCCAGTTTGGCTCTTTGGAAGAGCTGTCCCGCGCCACTCGCGAAGAACTGTTGGCCATCCATGAAATCGGCCCCCAGGTGGCCGACAGCGTCACCGATTTTTTTGCCAAACCGCGCAACCGTGAAATTCTTTCGGCCCTGCAGCAAGCCGGCGTTACACCCCAGATTGAAGAAAGGCGGCACGGAGGTCCTTTCGACGGGAAAACCTTTGTTTTTACCGGCAGCCTGACACGTTTCTCACGCAAGCAGGCCCAGGAAACCGTCGAACGTCTCGGCGGGCGCGCCAGCGGCTCCGTGAGTAAAAAAACCGACTGGGTCATAGCCGGAGAGGCTGCCGGAAGCAAGTTGGACAAAGCGCGGCAACTGGGGATTCAGATTCTCAGCGAAGAGGAATTCCTGAACATGGTAAACGACCTGGAGGGGGCATGAAACCGATACGGGTAAAGGTAAAGGTCAACGGTCGTGTACAGGGGGTTGGCTTCCGCCATTTCACCTATAAAACAGCCACACGTCTGGGGCTCACCGGCTGGGTGCGCAACCTGCCGGACGGTGCCGTGGAAGCCGTGGCGGAAGGTCCGCAGACACAGGTGGAAAAGTGGCTGGCCGCCCTGAAGGAAGGACCTCCGGCCAGTCGGGTCGAGGGGCTTGCCGTCCACCGGGAAATCGCCGACAACTCTTTCGACCGCTTCGAGGTGCGCTTCTGAAACAACCGTCTGAAGACGTCATGATCGACAGGAAAAGAGTGGCATCAATAACCGTTATTCCTTTTTCTCCTTCCGCAATTTGAGGCTTTCCTTATACACCTCGCTGCCGGGCAGTCCGAACTGCCGAGCTACCTCCTTGACGATCTGGCGCATGGGCAGGTCGGTGTCCCTGTGCCAGCGCAGCAAGGCTTCCCTTACCGTCTCCTGCTGCATCTCTTCTGGAGCCGGCCCTACCAGCAGTACGATCTCGCCGCGCACCCTGCCCTGCTGAAAATGGACGAGAGCCTGCCCGGCAGAACCTCGGAACACTTCTTCGTGCAACTTGGTCAATTCACGCACCACCGCTATCTCTCGCTCAGCGCCGACCACTTCGATCAGGTCGGAAAGACTTGCAACCAGCCGGTGTGGAGCCTCGTAAAAAACGAGGGTGCGCTTTTCGGCGGCCAAAGATCGGAAAAGCTTGCCTCGTGCGGCGGTTTTAGGGGGAAGGAAGCCTTCGAAAGCAAAACGCTCTGTCGGCAGGCCCGCCACCGAAAGGCCTGCGATAACCGCCGAGGCACCCGGTATCGCCGTAACCGGCAGGCCCTCGTCGCGACAGGCACGCACCAACAGAAAACCGGGATCGGAAATGGCCGGTGTCCCGGCATCGGTAATCAGAGCCACCGACTTTCCCTGGCGCAGATTTTCGAGGATACGTTCCCCTTTGACACTTTCGTTGTGCGCGAAGTAAGAGGTCAATGGCGTTGCGATGCCGTAATGCGAAAAAAGTTTGCGACTATGACGGGTATCCTCGGCAGCCACCAGATCAACCTCCTTGAGGACGCGCAAGGCACGGAAGGTCATATCCTCCAGGTTGCCGATGGGCGTAGCCACCAGGTAGAGGGTACCGGGATTCACCGCATCATCCTTCACCGATGACTCCTTCAAGCTCCCTCAGATCATCGAGCCACACCGATGGATTTGCGTCGCTCGGCATGCGCCAGTCGCCTCGCGGCGAAAGTACGACGCTGCCGACTTTGGGGCCGTCCGGCAAGCAGGAACGCTTGAACTGCTGCGAGAAAAAACGCCGGTAAAAGGTACGCAGCCAATATAGTAGATCCTGATCGCTGAACTCTTCGCCAAAGGCCTGGCGAGCCATAAAGAAGATTTTGGACGGGCGGTGCTGGAGACGTACGACATGGTACAGATAAAAGTCGTGCAGCAGATAAGGGCCTATCTTGTCCTCGGTGCGCTGCTTGATCTCGCCATTTTCATGAGGAGGCAGCAGTTCCGGAGAAACGGGAGTGTCACACACATCATGCAGAATAACGGAAATATCGCCAGAGAATTCCGCGTCGGCACACCAGGCGACAAGATAGCGCACCAGGGTTTTGGGCACCCCGGTGTTTACCGCATACATGGACATGTGATCACCGTTGTAGGTACACCAGCCCAGAGCCAGTTCCGACAGATCGCCGGTGCCAATCACCAAACCTCCGACCTGGTTGGCGATATTCATGAGTATCTGAGTGCGTTCGCGAGCCTGAGAGTTTTCATAGGTGATATCGTGTACCGTCTCGTCATGCCCGATGTCGGCAAAATGCTGCCGAACGGCGGCATCGATGGAGATCACCCGAAGGTTTGTGCCGAGCAGTTCCGCCAGGCGCTCGGCGTTGCCGCGGGTTCGGTTGGTGGTGCCGAAGCCGGGCATGGTGATGGTCTCGATGCCGGAACGATCGTATCCGAGCTTGTCAAAAGCCTTGACCGTAACCAGCAAAGCAAGCGTCGAATCGAGGCCGCCGGATATGCCGATGACGGCGCGCTTGGCGCCGGTATGCTGCAGTCTCTTGGCCAGCCCGGTGGTCTGGATTTCAAATATTTCATGACACCGGTGGGCCCGCTCCTCCTCGGCCGGCGGCACGAACGGAGTAGGAGGTATCGGACGGCACAGATGATCGGTGGTCACATCGGTCAAGGGGAAATCGATCACGCGACAGCAAGCGTCGGGGTGGGAAAAACCGTAGCTGTTATTCTTGAAACGCTCGTTGACCAAGCGCTCGACATCGATATCGGCCACCGCCACCTGGCTGTCGAACCGGAACCGCTGCGTTTCGGCCAGAATGGCGCCGTTTTCGGCAATCAGTGAATGGCCGGAGAATACCAGATCGGTGCTCGACTCCCCCGGTCCCGACGAAGCATAGGCGTAAGCCGCCAGGCAGCGTGCCGATTGGGACTGCACCAGGGATCGTCGATACTCCATCTTGCCAAGCAGTTCGGGACTCGCCGAAAGGTTCAGCAAAACCGTGGCACCGGCAACCGCCAGTTGTCCGCTGGGCGGGTTGGCGACCCACACATCTTCGCAGACCTCGATACCGACGATACAGTCGGGCAACCCATCGGCTCGAAACAGCAGATCGGTGCCGAACGGGATGCGCTCTCCGTCCCACACCAGTTCGGTATCCTTCAGATCGACGGCCGAAGAAAACCAGCGCTCTTCGTAAAATTCCATGGTATTGGGCAGAAACCGTTTAGGCACCAACCCGAGGATACCTCCACCGGAAAGAAACACCGCACAGTTGTAAAGCCTGCCGCGATGGGCTATCGGCGCCCCGACCACCATAGTCACACGGCGTTCGGCGGTAAATTCGGCCAGATGGACAAGGGCCTTACGCGCCTGTTCGATCAGCAGAGGCTGAAAAAACAGATCGGCGCAGGTATAGGCGGTCAGGCACAATTCGGGAAATACGAAGAACCGGCAATCCGGCGTCTCCGTAACCACCTTGCGAATCTGTTCGCAATTATACGCGACATCCGCCACCCTGGTTGCCGGGGTACAGATCCCAAGCCTCACAAACCCCTGCGATGCCATGCGAAGTTCCATAACACTCAATCCTTTTTCAGGAAATGATTGGTTTGCTTTTTTACGGAACAAAAAGCAAAAAGTATCGGCATATGCGCCACTCGCCCAAACGAAGCAAGAAGCAAGAACGCCCTGTCCTTCTACAACAACGACACATCCCGGACTGCGCATCGGGCATTGTACCCGCGCCGCTTCTGAAAAGCAATCCAGAGACATATACCGGCAATCTTCTTATTGCCGCTCGGATGGGACACCGATGCCGGACTAGCCCAGATCGAACGCCGCGGGGAAATGATCGATCTCGGCACGTTGACCGTCGCCCCGTACGGCGATCACATCGAAACGCGGTTGCAGTTTGTCGAAGTTTCGCTGTTTGAGATACCATTGCGCCGCCCTCAGGATCTGCCGCTGCTTGCGCGCCCCGACCGCCTCCTGCGGAAAGCCGTGGGACAGCCCCCGTCGCGTTTTCACTTCGGCGAAGACCAAAGTGCGCCTGTCCCGGGCCACGATATCGAGCTCCCCTACCGGGGTACGTACATTGCGGTCGATAATTTTCAACCCTCGGCGGCGCAGATAGCGGGCAGCAACGTCCTCTCCCCAGCGACCGAGATGAAGTCTTTCCTGGGTCATAGATATTCTTTTACCCCTCGAAAGGACCCCCGATGCAGCGGAGTCGGCCCCAATTTTGCGATCGCTTCGCGATGAGCTGCACTTCCATACCCCTTGTGCCCAGCAAACCCGTACCCAGGAAAACGGCTGTCGTAAGTGATCATCAGTCGATCCCGCACGACCTTGGCCAGCACCGAGGCCGCAGCTATGGAGAGGGAACGACTATCGCCCTTTTTCAGAGTCTTCTGCGCCAGAGGCAACGGGACCGGCGTGATGCCGTCTACCAACAGATAGTCGGCAGGATATTTCAACCTTGCCACAGCCCGACGCATGGCCAACAAAGTCGCCTGAAGAATATTCAATCGATCAATTTCAAACGCATGGGCAAGGCCGATTCCGTAATCCGCGGCCTGCATGCGAATCTGCGGAAACAACTTGTCTCGCAGCCTGGCAGAGAGTTTTTTGGAATCATCGAGACCGGGAAGGTCAAAGGTGGAAGGCAGAATTACTGCCGCAGCAACCACGGGTCCGGCCAAAGGGCCGCGACCGGCTTCGTCTATCCCCGCAATGCGGCGGTATCCCTGGCTGCTCAGGTTTTTTTCGAAAAATAGCGGTGAAGGGGCTTCGGAAGGAAAAAGTTCGAGCATTTCGGTCCCTCAGCTTCTGAACAGACGAGAGCGTCCGGCCTGCAGGGGCTGATACGAACAATGCAAAAAAAACAAAAGCCCCGGCACAAAGACCGGGGCTTTTGCAGTAAAACGACCTATCAGACGGTGCGCTTTTCGCGGATACGGGCAGCTTTACCCTGCAGCTTGCGCAGATAGTAGAGTTTGGCACGACGCACGCGGCCAACCGTCATGACTTCGATTTTATCGATGGTGGGCGTATGGAGGGGGAATACACGTTCCACACCCATGCCTTCGGAAATCTTACGCACGGTAAAAGTCGATCCCAGTCCTTTATTATGACGCTTGATGCAGACACCCTGAAAAACCTGGATACGCTGCTTGTCGCCCTCAACGATCTTGACATGAACCCTGAGAGTATCCCCGGCTTTGAAAGCAGGGATATTCTTCTTCATCTGTTCCATTTCCAAACGATCGATAATATTCATTTTCATCCTCCTCTAGAGCGAGTCTTTTTATTCAGTTTTTTGATTTGAAGCCGACATGCCAAGCAGCCGATCAAGAATGATCGCCGCAGCGGCGCGTACCGGCAAATGATTGTAGACACCTCGACCGCGGATCGGTTCGAGCACAGTCCAGCCACGCTCGAACAATTCCGGAGCCAATCCCCAGCCCGTTCCGAACACCAGCAACATCGGCGCCTCTCGAAGCAATGTGCGGCATTCGTCCGTACCGATGCCATCGTTTCGCGTCGCACCGGTAAGTACCGGAACGGCGGCCGACCCGGCACAAATCTTCCAATCGGAAAGCGCTTCGTCCAGTGAACCGACAATCCGTATCAGAGACAAAGCTTCGCCGCGGTGGCGGTTGTATGCGGCTCCGTGTCCATCCTGCCAATGCGACAGAATACGTTCGACCAGATACTGTTGTTCGACAACCGGCGTAACGACATAAAACCGGTTTACCCCATAGGTACGGGCGGTACGGGCAATATCGTGCAGATCGAGATTGGTAACCGCTGTACTCACCAGATCACCGCGGCGATCCGTTACGGGATAATGTACCAGAGCAACAGCGACCCGAGAATTCATCGACCCGCATCCTTTTCGGCATCACGCTGCAACTCTGCCAGAAGGCGTCGGTCCTCTTCACTGAGCCGGGCACTCTCGAGCAGATCGGGACGCCTCTGCCAGGTTCGCAGCAACTGCTGCCGCCTGCGCCACCGGGCAATGGCACCGTGGTTGCCCGACAACAAAACCTCGGGAACCTGCATCCCATCGAATTCGGCAGGCCGGGTATATTGGGGATATTCCAGCAACCCGTCGCTGTAGGAATCACTCTGGGCGCTGTCGCGATTGCCAAGCACCCCCGGCACCAACCGTGCCACGGCATCGATCATAGTCATGGCGGCCAGTTCGCCCCCGGTCAGGACGAAATCGCCAAGAGACAACTCGTCATCAACCATGGAACGGATGCGTTCATCGAAACCTTCATAGCGGCCGCAGATAAAGATCAGGGATTCCTCTCCCGCAAGCTGTCGCGCATGTTCCTGACAAAACGGCCTGCCTTGAGGCGTCATCAACAGCACCCTGGCACGAGCCCTGCGCGCCTTGATATCCCTCAAGGCCTTTGCCACGGGTTCGGGCTTGAGAACCATTCCCTCGCCCCCTCCGTAGGGCACATCGTCGGTGACCTTGTGCTTGCCTTCCGCCCAATCGCGAAGGTGGTGGACGGTTATCTCTACAAGACCCCGCTCGATGCCCTTGCCGATAATACTGTCGGCAAAAGGGGACTCGAACATGGCTGGGAAAAGCGTCAGAACATCAAAGAACATCAGGCTTCCTGAACCAGCCCCTCGGGCAGGTCGAACAATACGCGACGCTCTTCCAGGTCGACTTCAACCAGAAAAGCATCGACGGCAGGTACCAGAACTTCGCCATATTCGCCGTTGATCACGTAAACGTCGTGAGCCGCCGTGGTAAAGACATCGTCAAGGCTACCGATAACACCAAGTTGGCGATCGAAGGCCGTCAACCCCTCGAGCTGATACCAGTAATATTCACCTTCAGGCAAAGCGGGCGCATCATGGCGCCGCACGGCGACCTCGCACCCGATCAGGTGTTGTACGGAGTTGACGTCATCCAGTCCGACAAGATGCAACAACAGGTTGCCCCTGTGCCAATCGTCCTTGCGCCGCGCACAGACCTCCACAGTCTCGCCTTCTCGCAGGAAGACAAGATGGGGCACCCGGGAAAGCAATGGAAAATCCTTGGCACAGCCGCGAACCTTGAGATCACCTCGCAACCCGTGGGTTCCGATGACAACCCCTAAAATCAGTAATTCGCTTTGTTGCAGAACCATCACTCCATAATGTGCAAAGAAGCCCGCTTGGCCTCACGGGTCGCCTTGGCATTAAGCAGAGTCCGCATGGCTTTGGCGGTCCTTCCCTGCTTGCCGATAATGCGCCCCATATCTTCGGGAGCCGCCGCGAGCTTCAGGAGGACGCTGCCGTCCTCCCCCACTTCTTCGGTAACGGAAACCGCGTCAGGATTTTCTACCAGGGATTTTGCGATGAATTCGATCAGCTCCTTCATAGTCATCGGTCCTTTGGAGAAAAGCGGCCCGTCTCGGACACCTGTTCGGGATCAGGCCCCTCAGGCCTGCTTGAACTTGGCCCAAACACCCTGGCTGCGCAGCAGACGCCGTACCGTATCGGTAGGCTGAGCGCCTTTTTTCAGCCATTCAAGGGTTTTATCTTCCTGCAAGGTGACCATCGACGGATTCTGCCGGGGATCATATTGTCCAAGCTGTTCGATGAAACGACCGTCACGCGGAAAGCGTTCGTCCGCTACCACTACCTGGTAGAAAGGTTTTTTCTTGGCGCCGCCGCGTGCCAGTCTGATTTTTACCGACATGTGTTATTCCTCCTGGGTGTTTCTAAAACGTTTTTTCGTTGGTGGTGAGTATATTAGGTTCTTTGCTTTTCTTTTGCCACTAAAAAGCGGGCCCTTAGCGGCCCGCGCGATACCGCCAACGCGGTTCGCTTTGAGACAAGGACCGGCAGAACCGACCGGTCGAGACCGTATTTACATGGGGAATCCGCCCCGTCCCATCAGGTTCTTCATCCCCTTGGGACCCATCTTCTGCATCTTTTTCATCATCTTCTGCGCTTCGTTAAAACGCTTGATCAACTGATTGACATCCTGCACCGTCGTCCCACTGCCCTTGGCAATACGCAGGCGACGCGATCCGTTGAGAACACGCTGATCTCGGCGCTCGGCCGCAGTCATGGAGTTGATGATCGCCTCGATCTTCTTCAGTTCCTTGTCCGGCATCTGCATATTGCCCATCTGCTTCATGGCTTTGCCGGCACCGGGGATGAGCTTGAGCAAAGACTCCATGGACCCCATCTTCTTGATGGTCTTGAGTTGATCGCGGAAAGTCTCGAGAGTGAAACCTTCCTTGCGCAACTTTTGTTCCATGGCCTGCGCGTCTTCCTTATCGACGGCGGCTTCCGCCTTTTCGATAAGTGACAGCACATCACCCATGCCGAGGATGCGCTGCGCCATGCGGTCTCCATGGAAGACTTCCAGGGCATCGAGTTTTTCGCCCAGGCCGACAAGCTTGATGGGCTTGCCGGTCACCGCACGGATGGACAGGGCAGCCCCGCCGCGGGCATCACCATCCAGCTTGGTAAGGATCACCCCGGTGATATCGAGTTGCTGATCGAAGCTCTCAGCGACGTTGACAGCGTCCTGACCGGTCATGGCATCGGCCACAAACAGAATTTCACGCGGCTGCAGAGCCTGTTTGATACGCTGCAACTCAGCCATCAGCGCCTCATCGATATGCAGGCGCCCGGCTGTATCGAGTATCAGTGTATCGTAGCCGTTAAGCTCGGCAAACGACCTTGCGTCGCTACACAGTTTGACGGGATCGACATCCGGACGGGAGTCGTACACCGCTATATCCAGCTGCTTGCCGAGGGTCTTGAGCTGTTCGATAGCTGCCGGTCGATAAACATCGGCCGGGACCAGCAGAGGATTACGCTTCTGCCGACGTAGCTGCAATGCCAGCTTGCCGCAGGATGTGGTCTTGCCGGCCCCCTGCAGGCCGCACAACATCACCGAAACCGGCGGCCGGGCAGCCAGGTCGAGAGCGTTATCTTCCCCCTCTCCCATAAGGCGCCCCAGCTCATCGCGAACGACCTTGATGACCTGCTGTGCCGGATTGAGACTTTTAAGAACTTCCTGCCCGACGGCGCGCTCCCGCACGCTGGCCACAAAATCCTTAACCACGCGATAATTGACGTCCGCCTCAAGCAGAACCAGGCGGACTTCACGCAGGCTTTGCTTGATATTGTCCTCCGTCAACCGCCCTTGCCCGCGCAGTTTCTTGAAGACCGAGTCGAGTTTATCCGTCAGATTGTCAAACATGGTTGCTGGCCTGCCCGTCGTTGAATATCTATAGAGTTTCCATCCGGCAAGCCCCCCCCCGAAAAGCGGGAGAAACAAAGCGATAGGAATTACCTGCGGACAGAAACCGGTCTAGCGTAAATGCGAACTATAGGAGACCCCCCATCCGTTGTCAAGGGAAAACACTTAGCCGGGGATTCACAGCCGTTATCTGCAATCCGTAAACCTTGTGCTGAACCGAACCGGACCGGATCATCCTGGAAAGCTGTTGAAAAGCCGTCTAGAGAACAGAGGAATGCAGATTCTTATTCACTAACGCACATACGTTGACAGACATCATCGCGGAAGGATAAACTGCGGCAGACAAACTTACCAATCAGCAAACGAAAGCAACCTTGCATGAGTTCTTCGCGCTTCCGCATCGAAGGTGTTCAGCATATTTTACAGCAGTGGCTGGCGTCGCGCGGCATGGATGCCAACTTCAGCCGCTACCGGGTCTGGCAATACTGGGATGCGGCCGTGGGCAAGCAGATCGCCGCCCGCGCCAAGCCGGTACGGCTGCGCGGATCCGTCCTGGAAGTACGCGTCGACCACCCGGTATGGATGCAGCAATTGCAACTTCTGAAACCGCGCATCCTGACACGGCTCAACGAACAACTCGGCGAGCATCTTATCGACGATCTGTTTTTGCGTCACGGACGGAACGCTCATTACCAAAGCGAGGAGAATCAGGACTCTCTCCCCGGCCACTGGCAGAACGAACCTTTGAGTGAGAAGGAACGACAAGACATCGAAAAATCCCTTGCCCACCTGGAGGACCAGGAACTGCGTCGTCACCTGCGTCACCTGATGGAAATGCAGCTGCGACTCGACAAGGCGCGCCGCTCCAAATCACAAAGCGCATAAAAGAGGCATTACCCCTCCCCGTAGAAGGACCGGACCTCCGCCGAATATCCGGATTCGTCGTAGATCACCAGCGGTGCTTCCACAGCCATACCCGCGGCACCGCCACGTCGCCCCTCCACGAGCACCATACGTGCCGGCTCCCCCGAGCGCGCATGAACACAACGCAAACGTTTCGGCTCCAGACCGGCCTGTCGCATGCCCGCCAGCACATCGGTGAGACGCTCTGCCAGATGAACCATGTAGAATCGCCCCCCCGTCCCAAGCAAGTAGGCGGCGCATGATAAAAAATCCTCCAGCCCGCCGCTTAATTCGTGACGTGCCCGGGCTCGTTCATCTTCCGGCGCCAGTCGGCCGCTCGCCGGCCGCCGATAAGGTGGGTTGGCCATCACCACCTGACACGATTCGGCCGCCAGCACTTCTCGTACGCTGCGCAGATCCCGGTGCAACACCTCTACGCGATCCTGTAGATCGTTGAGACGCACGCTGCGCCTGGCACGATCTGCCAATTCCGCCTGGATTTCAACGCCGATGATCCGAAGCGACCGGGCAGTGCGCGCCAGAATCAACGGAATCACGCCGCTGCCGCAACCGAGATCGCAAACCAACTCATGGCGCTGAAACCGCGCAAAGGCGCACAACAGCACCGGGTCGAGAGAAAACCGATAACCCTTTTTCTTCTGGATGATGCGCAGGCCGCCAAGGCGCAGATCGTCGAGGGTTTCATCCTCGTCCAGGGGTACGTCAACTGCCATAGGAATGCAGTCCGGGCAAGAGCAGATTGACACCGAGATAACAGAACAGGGTGGCGACAAAGCCGCCGATCGCCAGCCAGGCCGTGGCACGTCCGCTCCAGCCACGGCTCAATCTTGCGTGCAGAAAAGCGGCATAGATAAACCAGACAATCAGACTCCAGGTTTCCTTAGGGTCCCAACTCCAGTAGCGTCCCCATGCATAATTGGCCCAGGCCGCTCCGGTAACGATACCGACGGTCCAGATGGGAAAACCGATGGCCACGGCACGATAATTGACGTCATCCAACGTATCCCGACCGGGGAACAGGCCGATAAAACCGTGCCACCAAGCGGTTTGTGGAGCAAGGTTTCGACTCCTCTCCTTGAGGAGGTACATCACCGACACGCAGAATGACATGGTGAAAGCACCATAGGCCAAAAAGCAACTGATGACATGATAGGTCAGCCAGCGACTGCGAAGGGCCGGCATGAGTGGCTCGATGGCATCGCGACCTGACAACTGGGCATACCCCATGCAGGCCAAGGCCAACGGCAGAGCGAAAACCCCGATCACCCGGCGACGCAACTTAAGATCGAGCAGCAGAAAAGCAAGTACGATGGCCCATCCGAAAAAAACCACGGATTCATAAAAATTGGCAAAGGGAGCATGCCCGACGTCTCCAGGCAACTGATAGGACTCGTACCAGCGCAACCCGATACCCATTGCGTGGACTATCAAACCGACCCAGGTGAAAACGATCCCCATTCGCCCCAAAGTTTCACGGCGCAAACCGGCGTAAGCTACCAACAACCAGAAAGCGATAAAGTATGCGGTGGTTGCTCCGTTGAGCAGATTAAAACTGGTCATGACAGCTCCTCCGACACGCTCTGCTGCAGGTCGCGGCAAAGATTGGCAAACCGTTTGCCAAAGGATTCACCGTGGCGATGAGCCTGGCCTGCAAACCGAAGGCAGGTCCCGCTGCCGTCAGGTTTCAACTGCAGCCATACGCACTGATGAGAAAAATAAAAGGCTGCGAGGGTTCCGAGAACCAGCAACAGACACCCTAACCATACCAGCGGCACCCCAGGATCCCGACTGACCTGAAGACCGGTGTACCAGCGTTGATCGATCGATAGCAGCCGAAAGGTGTACGGAGCATCGGCGCGACCGGCGCCCAGGTCAGGATCGTAAAAAGCCATGGCCCGACCGGGCCGGCCATCGGGAGAGACAAACTGAAGACCGGCAACCGGGCCGCGGCCTTCAAAATCGGGAAGATAACCGGCAACGGCTAACGAGGTCCCGTCAGGCAGAGAAACCATCCGATCGGAAGGCACCTCCAGTTCGAAAGGATCGCCACCGCGCGGTTTGACTCTGAAACGAAACAGATGGGCATCCACCCCGTAACCGGATTGATAGAAGGTCAACCCGCGATAACGAAGGGGGTGATTGACCCGAACCGGTACCTTGACCAATCCCGGCACCTCGCGGCCGTCCTCGAGAATCGTCAGGAGGCTGCGAAACTCTTTGGGTCGATCGCTGTCTGCATAGTACTCGACGGCAAACCGGTCGCAGCGCACCCCGAATCCCAGAGACACGTCTTTCTGTCCATCATTCAAACGAAGACGCTCGACTGTATGCCCCTCGACAATGGTGACATAGCCTTGAAATCCTCCTTTACTACCTACCACCCCTCCCAGCAAAATGATAAGAATCGCCAGATGGGTAACATAGGCCCCAAGACGTGCCCACGGCTGTTTTTGAGCGAACAACCAAACGGTACCTTCTTTGGTGTCGCGTCGCACATGAGAAAAACGACGCCGCAACGTTTCCGTCAATCGATGCTCCATCGCCTCGAGAGACTTAGCAACCCGCCATTCGCAAAACTGGGGACGATTTTGCAGCCACCTGTCAGAGGGCGTCAGATTCGGGCGAGTGATCTGCCGCCAGACGCCGGGCAGACGGTGTACCGTGCAAGCGGCGAGATTGAGGGCAAACAGCCCCAACAGGCCGACAAACCACCACGAATGGTACATGTCATCAAGCTGCAGGAAGCGAATCAGATGGGTCGCGACAGGCCCCAGACGCTGATGATATTCAGCGATGGAGAGTTTTTGCGGCAGGATGGTCCCGAGAACGGAACTTCCGGCCAAAAAGAACAGAGTAAGAAGGGAGAGCTTCAAGGAACGCAGGCCGCTCCACAGGTTTGCGAGTAAACTGGAAAGGTTTCCGAAATTCATGATCGCTCCTGCCCGACAGCACCGCGTATTCAGAAAAACATATCGCTCAAAAACATACCGACCGTCATCCTGAAAGAACCGAATAACGGCCGGCAATAACGAATTCGAGAATCAGAAACCGTCATGAACCAGGCGCTCCTGCAAAGCTGCAGCCTTGGCTTCCACCCCTTCTGCCAGTTCCTGTTTGAATGCTTCGAACTTTTTGACCATGACCGGATCGTTGGCGGTAATGATCTGGGCCGCGAAAATACCTGCGTTGCGCGCTCCGGCCTTGCCGATAGCCATGGTCGCCACCGGAATGCCTGCGGGCATCTGGACCGTAGCAAGCAGCGCATCGAGCCCCTTGAGGGCCGAAGCATCAACGGGTACGCCGATCACCGGCAGGGTCGACTCGGCCGCCACCACTCCCGCCAGATGGGCCGCGGCACCCGCGCCGACGATCAGCACCCGCAACCCGCGTTGTCGGGCGGTGCGGGCATATTCGCCGGTGCGTTGCGGCGAACGATGGGCACTCGAAACCGTCATTTCGAAGGGGATATCAAAACGCTGCAGAGCCCGGGCCGCTTCGACCATGATATCGTAATCGCTGTCGCTGCCCATGAGGATGCCGACCAGCGGCTTGTCTTTCATAGCTTGGATTCTCCTGATCGCTGTCTTGATGCGAGCTTGAGTGTTTATAAAAGCATTGGTCGCACAGGTTCCATGAGTCATACAGACCTCATGAAGCCCTTAAGCACCTTACCGATTCAACGCCTTTTGACCGATGTCGTTGCGATAATGAACATCTTTCCAGCTGATGGTCTTGACTCCCTGGTAGGCTCGCTCGATCGCTTCGGCAACGGTGTTCCCCAGGCCGGTCACGCCGAGCACACGTCCGCCGGCCGTAACGATGTCGTCATTCTGCAGAGCGGTACCGGCGTGAAACACTACCAGATCCTCGATATCGGCGGCGGCATCGAGTCCGTTTATGACCTGCCCCTTGGCATAGTCCCCCGGATAACCGCCGGAGGCCATGACCACGCAAACCGCAGCCTTGTCGTGCCATTCGAGCTCAACACCGGACAGGTCGCCGCGTGCGCAGGCCAGCAACACAGGAACGATATCCGACTTGAGGCGCGCCAGCAGCGGTTGGGTCTCGGGATCACCGAACCGGGCATTGAATTCGAGAACCTTGAGTTCGCCGTCCTTGATCATGAGACCGGCATAAAGGATGCTGCCGTAAACGCAACCCTCGGCGGCCATACCCGCAATGGTCGGTTTGAGTACCTGCTCGATGATTTTATCGTGGATATCCCGGGTTACCACCGGCGCGGGAGAATAAGCCCCCATGCCACCGGTATTGGGGCCGGTATCGCCGTCGTAAGCCGCCTTGTGGTCCTGGGAAGAAGCCAGCGGCACGATGCGTTCGCCATCTGTAAAAGCCAGGAAGGAAGCCTCCTCCCCTTCCAGAAACTCCTCGACAACCACCCGGGCGCCGGCGCTGCCGAAAGCTCCTTCGCACAGAATCGAATCCACAGCACCGATCGCCTCTTCCACGGTTGAGGCCAGGATCACGCCTTTGCCGGCGGCCAGACCGTCGGCCTTGACAACGATCGGCGCTCCCTGCCGCTCGATAAAGGCTACAGCCTCATCACGATCGGTAAAGGTACCGTAAGAAGCCGTCGGCACCCCGTATTTGGCCATCAGATCCTTGGAAAAGCTCTTGCTCCCCTCGATCTGGGCGGCCGCCTCGGTGGCTCCGAAAATCGTCAGTTCCGCAGCGCGAAAACGGTCCACGATCCCCAGGGTCAAAGGCAGTTCGGGTCCGACGACCGTCAAACCGACCTGCTGTTTTTGGGCAAAATCGAGCAGCCCGTCGATATCGTCCACCATGATGGGGACACACGTCGCCTGACCGGCGATGCCGGCGTTGCCCGGCGCGCAGAACACTTCCTCGACCAGGGGCGATTGTGCGATCTTCCACACCAGGGCGTGCTCGCGCCCGCCGCTGCCGATAACCAGAACTTTCATTGATTTACATTCCTTTCCAACCGCTGCCGTCCCCGGCTGTCAACCTATAGGATCAGAGTATCCCGTGGGACCTATCCCTCACTCAGCACTCGCAATTCAACACGCAGTTCCGCTTAATGCCGGAAATGCCGCATCCCGGTGAAGACCATGGCGATGTCGTGTTCGTCCGCCGCTGCGATAACTTCCTCGTCGCGAATGGATCCTCCCGGTTGAATAACCGCTTTGATACCGGCCTTGGCAGCGTTGTCCAGACCGTCGCGAAAAGGGAAAAAAGCATCGGACGCCATGACCGACCCCGGCACGTCCAGCCCTGCCAATTCAGCCTTGATCCCGGCGATACGAGCAGAATTGACGCGGCTCATCTGACCAGCACCGACGCCGATGGTCATGCCATCCTTTCCGTAAACGATGGCATTCGATTTGACGAATTTCGCCACCCGCCAGGCAAAAAGCAGATCGCGCATCTCGCCCTCGGTGGGAACGCGCCTGGTCACCGTCCGGATGTCGCCGCTCAGCAGCAGGTCGGCATCCTGCACCAGCAGGCCGCCATTGACCCGTTTGAAATCGTAGCGCTTTGCCGGTTCCTGCGGCCAGCAACCGCATTCGAGCAGCCGTACGTTTTTCTTGGCGGCAACGGCCTCGACCGCTTCGGCGGAGACCGCCGGAGCGATGATCACCTCGACGAACTGGCGCTCCACGATGGCACGGGCGGTCGCCCCGTCCAGTTCGCGATTAAAGGCGATAATGCCGCCGAAGGCTGATTCCGGATCCGTGGAAAAAGCGCGGTTATAGGCTTCGAGCAGATCTGCTCCGAAAGCGACACCGCAAGGATTGGCGTGTTTCACAATGACGCATGCCGGACCCTCGTCGAATTGCTTGACACATTCCAGGGCTGCGTCGGTATCGGCGATATTGTTGTAGGAAAGCTCCTTACCCTGCAGTTGACGTGCGGTGGAGATGCAGGCCTCCTCGACGTTTCGCTCAACATAAAACGCGGCCTTCTGGTGGGGGTTCTCACCGTAGCGCATGTCCTGGGCTTTTTTGAACTGCACCGTCATGGTATCGGAAAAATCCTCAAGCTGGTCCCCCGTGCGTTGTCCCAGCCAGTTGGAAATGGCGCCGTCGTAGGCAGCGGTATGCTGATAGACCTTGACGGCCAGTTTGAAGTTGGTGCCGCGGGAGACGGCCCCTCCGCTGCCTTTCATTTCCGCCAGCACCTGGGCATAATCGGCATGATCGACGACAACAGTGACGTCGCGGTTGTTCTTGGCTGCGCTGCGCAGCATGGTCGGACCGCCGATGTCGATGTTCTCGATGGCATCTTCGAGAGTGCAGTCCGGCTTGGCGACCGTCGCTTCAAAAGGGTAAAGGTTCACCACGACCATATCGATGGGTTCGATGCCGTGCTCCTTCATTTTAGCCACGTGAGCGGGGTTTTCCCGCATACCGAGCAGACCGCCGTGCACCTTGGGGTGCAGAGTCTTGACCCGGCCATCGAGCATCTCGGGGAAACCGGTATATTCGGAAACATCCTTAACGGCAAGGCCTTCCTGCCGCAACAGGGACGCGGTGCCGCCTGTTGAAAGAATTTCGACTCCGAAACCCGCCAGGTCCCTGGCGAATTCAACGATACCGGTTTTGTCCGAAACACTGACCAACGCACGCTTGATGACGGCCATGAATTTATCCTTTCCTGCTATCAAATACATTTCAGACGCTGTTTCCGGCAGTCATGCCGCAACCGCGTCAACCTTGAGGGTGTAAAAACAAAAAAACCGTCATGTCGGCGGTTTTCTAAAAATCCATAGCTTTGATGAAAGCCTTTTCGAAGGCCGGGGTCCCCGAAAGGGGCAGCGACTGGAGGGCTGAAGCCAACCGACGTACCTTTTCCGGCCCTTGTGCATCGAGCAACAAACGCCCGACTCCGGTCAGCACACCGGCTTCGGCAAATCGTACCCTATCTACCATGTTTGCCGGGAGCATGGCAACCCTTTTCAAAACCTGCCGAGACAAGGAAAAACCGAAAGCTCCGGTAAGAGTGACATGCCGGATGGACGCGCCTGTGATCCCGGTGCGCTGCAGCAGGCATTCAGTGCCCGCCAGCACCGCTGCTTTGGCCAGTTGAAAGTGGCGCACATCCTGTTGGGTCAGCGACAATTCCACCGTCGCATCCCGATACAGGCGCAAAAGTCGCCCCCGAGGCGTCTCGACGATATAACGTGACAGGTTGGTCGGCACCTCGAGGGGATTGACGATGGTACCGTGTGTATCGACAAGCCCCCCCTCAAGGGCCGCCGCCAGCGCCGTCGCCAGCCCGCTGCCGCAGATCCCCCGCGGCCTGCCGCCACCGATAACCGTCAGGCGTAAAGCATCCTCGACAAGGGAAACATTGCTGATGGCGCCGACTGCGGCAACCATGCCGCAGGAAATATCCCCACCTTCAAAAGCCGGCCCGGCAGCTACCGACGTAACCCGCCACCGACCTTTTGCATATAGAGCCATTTCTCCGTTGGTTCCTGCATCGAGAAAAAAACTGTTTTCAGGAATCTCGCCCCGGGAAAACAGGAAGGCCACCAGATCGCCGCCGACATAGCCACTGACCAGAGGGAACAGATAGAGGGGAGTGCCAAGGCCAAGATCGACCTCTTCTGCCGTTAGATAAACAGCATCCCGCCAGGTTGGACGATGGGGAGGAAAAAGGATCGACTTTACCGGCAAACGGCGCAACAGATAAACCATGCCCGGATTGCCGGCGGCCGCCGCGGCTTTGATGTCGGACAGGCGCAGACCCGCCTGATGCAAAAGAACTCCGACAAGCTCGCGCAGACCGTCACACAACAGGGTCTGAAGCCGAACATCCTCACCGGCAAGGGCCCGTTCCAGCCGCCGCATGACATCGCCGCCCACGGCAACTTGAGGATTCAGCAGACGCCCCTCCGCCAGCACCCGACCATCGAATCCGAGCAGATGCCCGGCCAAGGTCGTGGTACCGAGATCCAACGCCAAAAGACAGTGGTCTTGGGACATCCGCTCTCCTTGCAAACCGGCCCCCCTGCGGGTTTAAGCTTCGGTTGTCCAATACCGGCAGACCTCAGGTCTGACTTGAACCCCCATGCACGTCTCGTCGATCAGATCGTCGATCAGACAATGTGCACATCATTTGCCGCTGCTGACACGGGGAACGCGCTTACTGAATTGGCAAAACACCTCATAGCTGATGGTACCGATGCGCTCCGCCCATTCATCAGCGGTAATGCAATGGCCGTTGTCGCACCCCAGCAGGGTGACCTCGTCACCGACCATGACGCCGGGGATATCCGTTACGTCGATCATGGTCCAATCCATGCAAACCGTGCCGGCAACCCGAGCACGCCGACCGCGAACCAACACCTCTCCGACATTGGAAAGATGTCGGCTGTAACCGTCGGCGTACCCCACTGGGATAACCGCCAGCACCGTCGGCCGGTTGGCCACAAATTGATGCCCGTAAGACACTCCGGTTCCCTCCGGCACATCTCGCACCTGAGCTACGCGGGTACGGAAACTCATCACCGGCTTCAAGTCAAAACGTCCTGCGAACGCCGGACCGGGCAAAGCACCATAAAGAAGAATGCCGGGACGCGACAGGTTGCACTCCGGCAGCTCCCTGCTCAACAAGGCGGCACTATTGCTCAAATGAACATACCTGGGAACAAAGCCGGCCTGCCTGACCTGGGCCAGACACGAACGAAACAAAGCGATCTGCTGCAGGTTCACCGCGTCCTCAGGTTCATCGGCCATGGCCAGGTGGGAAAACACCCCGTCCATCCGCAACCCTTTAAATGAAACCATCTCCTGCAGAATTCGAGGCAGGTCGTCGGAACGGAAACCGACCCGGCTCATACCGGTATCGATCTTCAGGTGATAAGGCAGCACCACCCCTTGCGACCGAGCAAAGGCGTTCAGACGCCTTGCGACCTCCATATCGAAGATGGTGGGCACCAGACCGAATGTAATAAGATTTTCTTCCTGGCCGGGATAAAGTCCCCCGAGTACCAGAATCGGACAGACCACTCCGGCCTGGCGCAAAGCGATGCCTTCTTCGACGATCGCCACACCGAACATCTGCACTCCGGCATCCTGAAGCGCCGCAGCTACGCGAGCCGCACCATGGCCATAGGCATCGGCCTTGACCACGGCCAGAATACCCTGGCCGGGGCCGGCGAGATGCTGAGCCTGGAGGTAGTTGTGTTTAAGCGCTTCAAGATCGATTTCTACACGGGTGGGACGGTGTCCCCAGGAATCACTCATGATGATTTTATTCCTGAATTCTATAAACAACCGGCGACCAGGGACCGAAAAATAATATCCGGGTTACGGCAAAAACACGGAACGCCACTTCGAATGGGACGGATGCGCAACAGACAGCCGCCCCGAGAGGTCATGATTGAACAAAAATGCGTGCCAAAGATTTAACATGACACCCCCCACCTGTAAAGTCCAAAAAGAGACGGTTTCCAACCAGGAAACCGCATATTGGGCAATTCGGCACAGAACCTCAAAAGCGCTACCTCCCAATGTCGCCGCACAGTCGTGCTCACTCACCCAAAACGCCGACCAGATCCGCCGGGAAGGCTTGCTTGACAGGCAAAACGGCATTCGCTAGAGTGAAACTTAATCTCATCCAGAGTCAACGGAATCGATCCCGCACATCATAAATTGCTTTGCATGATACGCCTTTGGCGTATTAAGATGAGAGAACGTATACAGGGTTCACCTTTCGCAACGGACATAACCGCTGGGGGCGTCATTGCACTGAGAGTTCCGCACGAATGCGGAACGACCCTTAGAACCTGACCCGGATCATACCGGCGTAGGGAAGCGGTGTCGCAAGGCAATCGTGATCATCGTCACGTGCTTTTCGGCCGTGGCGATTTTTTTTATTTAAATCCGAGGCCAACATGAAAAACAAAAAACTCGGCGGTCTGTACCTGATTACCGACAATTCGCACGGCGAAGAGCTGCAAAACAAACTCGCCGCGGCCCTCAAAGGCGGCACCCGCATCGTTCAGTACCGGGGAAAGGATCTGTCCGCCTCCGAAAAACTTCAGGAAGCGCAGATGGTTGGCAGCTTGTGCCGCAAGAACGGAGCCCTGTTTATCGTCAACGACGATCCGAACCTGGCACTGGACTGCAAGGCCGATGGGGTACACCTGGGGCAACAGGACATGAGCGTTACCCAAGCCCGCGCCCTTCTCGGTCCGGACAAGATCATCGGTACTTCCAACCGAACCGTTCAGCAGGCACTCGATTCCCGACGAGCCGGCGCCGACTACATTGCGGTCGGCAGTATTTATCCTACCGGCACCAAACACGATGCCGTGCATATCGGTCTCGATACGTTACGGGCCATCCGCCAGGCCGTGGACCTGCCCCTGGTGGCCATCGGCGGCATCGACCGTAACCGCGCCGGCGAAGTCATCGATGCCGGAGCGGATGCCATCGCCCTGATCTCCGCGATCATGTCCGACCCGTCCCCGGCACTGGCGGCACGGGAGATCGCCCTGCAATTCAACCTTCGCGCTCCGGTACCGCGCGGGCGGGTATTGACGGTGGCCGGTTCCGACAGCGGCGGCGGGGCCGGGATCCAGGCCGACCTCAAAACCGTTACCCTGCTGGGCGCTTACGGCATGAGCGTCATTACCGCCCTGACCGCTCAGAACACCCGCGGGGTGCACGGCATTTACCCCATTCCGCCCGCTTTTGTCGGCGAACAGCTGATGGCGGTACTCGACGACCTGAATCCGGAAGTAATCAAAACCGGCATGCTGCTCGACGCCGCCATCGTCTATCTGGTGGCCCAGGCCCTGGAGGACCACGGCCTGCTTGCGGTAGTCGATCCGGTCATGATTGCCAAAGGCGGAGCCCTGCTGCTGCGCGAAGAGGCGGTTCAATCGTGCCGCGAGCACCTGCTGCCACGCACCTATCTGCTCACCCCCAACCTGCCGGAAGCCTCGGAACTGACCGGCCTGCCGGTGCACACCGAAGCGGACATGGAAACAGCCGCCCGTCGCCTCCAAAAGCTCGGGGCACGCAACGTCCTGCTCAAGGGCGGGCACCTCAAAGGCAAAGCCGTGGATTTACTGCTTGACGGCGACACGCTGCACCGCCTTCCCGCCACCCGCATCGACAGCCGCAACACCCACGGCACCGGCTGCACAAGTTCCGCCGCCATCGCTGCATTGCTCGCCGCAGGCCATCCTTTACCGGAAGCGGTAAAGCTGGCCAAGGAATTTATCACCGAGGCGATCCGCACCGCCCCCGATCTCGGCGTCGGCCACGGCCCGGTCAACCATTTCGCCGCGGCCAAGTATCTGTTGCACAAAATCGAAGAACCGTAAATTTCCGGTAAAGCCTTACAGCTTTCAACTTATAGCTTAAAGCTTACAGCTTTGACGTATGAGAGGTAGATTCATGACGCAACTCGAAATGGCCCGCCAGGGCATCGTCTCCGACAAGATGAAACAGGCTGCCGCCGATGCCGGCATTGACGCCGGATTGCTGCGGCAGCGCATTGCAGAAGGCACGGCCATCGTCTGCCACAACAATCTGCATGCCAACGGGCGCCCCCTGGCCGTCGGCAAAGGCGTGCCAACCCGGGTCAATGCGAATATCGGCACCAGCAAGGACGACACCAGCATCGACAAGGAACTGGAAAAAGCCCGCGCGGCGGTAGCTGCCGGCGCCGATGCCATCATGGATTTGTCCACCGGAGGGCCTATCGACGAGATCCGTCGGGCCATCATCGCCGAAACCAAGGCCTGTATCGGCAGCGTTCCCCTCTATCAGGCGGCCTGCGATACGGTAGTGAAAAAGGGCAAGGCCATCGTCGACATGACCGTCGACGAGATCTTCGACGGCATCAAAAAACACCTGGACGACGGCGTCGACTTCATCACCGTACACTGCGGCGTGACCCGCGCCACCGTGGAACGCATGGACCACGAAGGGCGCATCATGGAGGTGGTTTCCCGCGGCGGATCCTTCACCGTAGCCTGGATGACCCGCAACAATGCGGAGAACCCTCTGTACGAACATTACGACCGCCTGCTGGAACTGGTCAAACCTTACGATGCCACGCTTTCTCTGGGTGACGGCTTTCGTCCCGGTTGCCTGGCCGACGCCACCGACAGGGCCCAGATCCACGAACTTATCGTCCTCGGCGAATTGACTCAACGCGCGTGGGATGCCGGCATCCAGGTGATGATCGAGGGCCCGGGCCACGTGCCCCTTAACCAGATCGAAGCCAACATTCAACTGCAGAAACGTCTCTGCCACGGTGCCCCCTTCTACGTCCTCGGTCCGCTGGTTACCGACATCGCCCCCGGCTACGACCACATCACCTGTGCCATCGGCGGTTCCATCGCCGCCAGCGCCGGCGCCGATTTTCTCTGCTACGTCACCCCCAGCGAGCACCTGTGTCTGCCAACCGTCAAAGACGTCCATGAAGGCGTCATGGCCACCCGCATCGCCGCCCACGCCGCGGACATCGTCAAGGAACTGCCCGGCGCCATGGAAAAAGACATCGCCATGAGCAAAGCCCGCAAAGCGCTCGACTGGGAGACCCAATATTGTCTCGCCATCGATCCCGATCTGGCCCGCAAACGGCGCGGCGAATCGGGCGTCGACGAGGAGCACGGCGCCTGCACCATGTGCGGCGAGTTCTGCGCCTACAAGGTGATGGACGAGCGCAAGAACTGACGGAATAAAGTTTTCTCCAAGGAAACTTGAGACGCGAAACAAAGCCGGCATTGCGTGTACGGCATAAACGCCTCAACCAGCATGATTTGGACTGATGCAGAAAAAAAATCGGGATTCTCACTCACGCTCAACAAGGTTTTCAAACCGTCCCCTACCTGCTGCACACCCTCTTGCCGTTCTGGCAAAAGAAGGGTGTGACTTGCGTTCACTTTCAGGGGATTGAGAAATTTGAACCGGCAGATGCACTCTTTCTGCACGTCGACACCACGGTGATTCCCGAAAAATACCTGGCATTCAGCAAACAGTTCCCCATCGTAATAAACGGCGGCGTGCGGGACATTTCCAAACGGCGGATCAGCTCACAGACACTCTGTCGCACCGACAATTTCAAGGGCAAGGTCATCGTCAAAACCGACCAAAACTGCGGTGGCGGCCCGGAAAGGAGCCTGGCACGCCGTAAATACCTGCCCCGTAAAATCCACCGACTAAAAAAACACCTGCCCTGGAGCTGGAGTGGTTATTTGCCGCCGGACGATTATCCCATCTTCGACTCCCCCGGGGAGGTGCCTCGGGCGGTCTGGTGGAACCCAAAGCTCGTTGTGGAAAAATTCCTGCCGGAGCGTGTCGGCGACAATTACTGCCTGCGCCAGTGGGTTTTTCTTGGCGACCGTGAAATGAGTCAACGGATCATTTCTTCGGAGCCCATCGTCAAAGCTGCCAACGTATTGCGCAGGGAAATCGACATACCGATTCCCGAGTCTTTACGCCATGCCCGCGCTGCCATGGGTTTTGACTACGGCAAATTCGATTTTGTCATGGTCGATGACGAAGCCGTACTGCTGGATGCCAACAAAACCCCTTCCTTCAACAATAAGACAACCTCCTTTCGGATGGCGTTGTTCGAGAATCTATCGGAGGGGCTGTCATCTATATTGGAAAATCGTCACCTCGGGTAAAATAGCAGAAAAACCCCACCGGCCGGGCAACCTCATGACAACTGCGTACCTGTATCCGAAAATCACCCTGGACAAAATATACGGCAGCGGCCTTGGTCTCTGCCCGAGGCCCTCGCCAAAAGCCAGCACCTGGTTACCGCAGGACCCCCTTACCCTGGAAATGCTTACCGGCGGCATGCTGTCCGTTGCTGGCGACATGCCGGTGGTCTGTGCTGCCGGCGTTGCCACAACTGCAGGAATCCGACTGCTCGAGGATGCCGGTTTCGCATCGCCCAAGGTGAAACGTTACAACGACGGCAATGAACACGACCGGCAACTTTCCCACCTTTTACATCAAGGCTTCAAAATCGTTTTGCAGCATACGCCCCATCCTTCCGAAAACATTCCAGGCGCTTATTGGATCAAGCCGTCGCTTCTCTCTTTCCTGAACAACAAAGGTAACCTGGCTCAAATGGTTGAGCCAGCGAACCTGCCTTCCCGCCGCATCCTGCCGCCGGAACAACTGGGACGATCCGTGCCGACATCCTCGAAGCCCGCCGTCATCAAAGCCGCAACAGCCGAATCGACAGGCGGCGGTTTTGATGTTGTCATCTGTCGCAGCATCGACGATCTGCGCAGCGCTGAAACCCTCTTTCGACACTGCCCACAGGTCGTCGCCGAAGAATATTTAACCATGGACCGCAACCTGTGCCTCAATTACGCCATCATGCATACGGGTCAGATAGTCTATCTGGGCAGCGCCGAGCAGATTACCGACCCTTGCGGAAAATACTATGGCAACTGGATCGACACGGACAGCCAAGCCCCGTCTGCGGCGATCGAAATGGGAATGCAGGTAGCCCGGAAGGGATTTGCAAAAGGCTACTGGGGGATTCTTGGAATAGACATGGCCGTATTGGAAGACAAAAGGATTTTTATCTTCGATCTCAACTTTCGCCTCAACGGATCTACGGCAGCCCTGATACTGGCCGACAGTATCGCAAGAACCCATGGACAACCAGCCATGCGATTAACAAACATAAGGGCCCGCGGTTCGTATCGGGAAATGATCGCCACACTATACATGGCTATGGACAGAGGTCTTTTTCTGCCATTGACCAGCTGCGCACCGCGCCCCGCAAAAAACATCCCTGACCGACCGCGTGCAAGTGGCTTGGTGCTGGGAAGTTCACGCTGTCAAATCATGGAGCGTTGCCAAGAATTGGAAAGTCTCGGGCTGGAAACATTGAGGCCGTAGAAAAACTTTCATTTTGCCGGAATATATGATGGGACAGCGCCCATATCATGGGTGACGAATTCTGCATCTGAAAAATGGCGACTAAGAACAGACAAATACAATAACGGAGAGGTATGACATCGGAAGATACTGCCGGAGCTCCCACAAGCGTCGTTCAGGTAATATCGAAATGTGCAAGGCCCCGAATCTAAAAGGTTCAAAGACTCTGTTATGGGAATGCCTGCCGTTCAGCTCTCGCTGTCGATTCCGTCGCAAGCCGCAGAATTGAAAGGTTTTTTCAAGGCAAATCAGCCGAATCGGTAAACACTGCGGCCGTCCCGGTAAAGCTCCACCGGGCCGTCTTCGGAAACTTTGACCACCGGTCCGAAATGGGAGGCCGCGGTCGCGGCAGTGGTTCGGCCGCCGCCGGTCACCAGATCGCTGACCCGGGAGGTGTCGATGATCACTCCGGTATCGAGAAGTTCGCCCTTGCGATTGATCACCGTCATGCCGTCGGACGAAAGGATGCGGCTCAGCTCTCCGGAACGCTTCAGGGTACCGATTTTGGTACCACGCACATGGCGGATCAAAGCCCGGCTGAGAGGGTCCCTCCCCCCCACTGACCCCTTGCGCAAATCGTCCAGGTCGGTCTGATCCTCAGCAACCAGAACCACCGTGCCGTGACGTGCCTTGGAGAGAGCGTAGACCGACCAGACCAGATAATCGATGGAGCGTTTTTCGAGCTTGCCGGCCAGAAATTCGCGCATGATATCGGGGTCGTAGATCCCCCAATATCCTTTGCGCCAAACAAGCAGCTTGTCGCTATCGAGGACAATTTCGACTTCCGAGGACTTGTTGACGTAGACGGCAAAAGCTCCGGCACCGGCCCTGGATAAAAGGGAGACGGTTTCCCGATGGGATAATTGCTCAATATTGTCACTGGGACCCGGAGCGCTGGTGCGAATGGTGCCTTTGACATTCATGCGAATATCGCAGACGAATAATGCCCGGTAACCGTCTATAAAGCGGTAGGAAAGGGGATTGCGAAAAAAATCGCCGGAGATGCGCCGACGGTCATCGCCAAGATCGAGCCAGTCGTAACGGGTTTTTTTAAGGGACTCGAGAAAATCGTCAAGCTGGGTCCGGTAGACAAGGAACCCCGTGGTGGCCGCAGACCCCTCATAACGCTGATAAGATAGATTTTTAAGCAACTGAATCAGACTTTGGGTCGGCCAGAAAACCCCTTTGCGGTCACCACGAATATAGCGGGCTACAGCGATATCGGTAAGCGACGTCAACAACGCGGTGCGAAAATGGGCGGCGTAACCTTCCGCAGAAAAGCCGGCAAACAAACCTTCGAAGGCAGTCAAAAGTTCGTTGATAAAGGTAATTTCCGTCTCTGTAAAAGCCAACTCCTTGCGATGCGCACGAAACGCGTAGCCAACCTCGTCGATCTCCAACCGGGCAATAATCTCCCGCTGATCTTCCGACTCGAGCGGCTCCGCCCCTTCTTCGAGCTCGGCAAGCGCAACTTTGGCGCCACCAAGAAAGGCGCTCAAACTATTTTCTATGGCACTGAAGGCTGATTTAGGCATGTATCACAGATTGCCGCATCGGCAGCCCGGGTTCAAGCATAAAATGAAACTAATAGCTATCGAGCAATTCTCAAGACCTCTTTTAAACAACTCAACACAACTTGTCTTGACAACCTGACAAATACCCATTAGGATAGATTTCGAACGGAGGTGGCTTTCAATGCTCAATCCCGACTCTCCCATACCACTTTATCACCAGTTGGCCGAACGTCTCGGCGAGCAGATCCGCACCGGTGAACTGAAACCGGGAGATCGCATTCCTTCGGAGCACCAACTGGTCGCCATGTATGGCATCGGGCGTCCGACGGTACGCCAGGCCCTCGACTCCCTGGTGCGCCAAGGGATGTTGTGCCGACGGCGCGGCGCGGGAACCTTCGTCAGCGAACCGGCTCGGGAAATCGATCTCTTTTCACTGGACGGTACTCACGCCGCCTTTTATAAAAAAGGCTTGAAAGCCGATACCCGCATCCGGGAAAAACTCCGTCTGGAAAAGATAGCCGACACGCCGGACAACCCTTTCAATGGTCGCAAAGCCTATTTTTTCTCACGTTTAACCAGTCTTGAGGGCACTCCGGTGCTGCTCGAGGATCTTTATCTGCACACCGGACTGTTTGCCGGCATCGACGAACTGGAACTGACCGATCGCTCCCTTTCGAGCATCGCCGCAGAGCATTTTATGCTGCGACCAGAGGGGGGGAAACAGAGTTTTCGCATCGGTTATCTCGATGCCGTGCGGGCCCGCTGTCTCGATGTCACGACCACCACTCCTCTTTTACAGGTCGAACGGCGACTCGATTTCGCCGCCGGCCGGGACGGTTTTTTCTCGCGGTTTTTCTGTCGTACCGATCTTATCGTCTTCTCACAACACATGGGAGCATCAAGCCATGGATAAACGCGGTTATTTTTCCGGATTCGGCGGCTGTTTCATCCCCGAAATCCTCACCGAAACCTTCGAGGAACTGGTACGAGCCTATGAAGCGGCCAAGGCCGATCCCGGTTTCTGGCAGGAATATGTTGAAGTCATGTCGACCTACTCGTGCCGCCCCACCCCTTTGACCTTTGCCGAAAACCTGACCAACCATTTCGGCGGGGCGCGCATCTACATCAAGCGTGAGGATCTCAACCATACCGGCGCCCACAAGGCCAACAACGTCATGGGCCAGGGCCTGCTGGTCAAACGCATGGGCAAAAACCGCGTTATCGCCGAGACCGGTGCCGGCCAGCACGGTGTGGCCACCGCCACCATGGCGGCGCGCATGGGTTTCGAATGCACCATCTATATGGGCGAAGAGGACGTAGAGCGCCAGCGCCCCAACGTCTTCTGGATGGAAAGGCTGGGCGCCACGGTAGTACCGGTGCGCGACGGTTCCCGCACCCTCAAGGATGCCATCAACGAAGCGTTTCGCGACTGGGTGTCCAACATGGACACGACCCATTACGTGCTCGGCACCGCCTGTGGACCGCACCCCTTCCCGGAGATGGTCACCTGGTTCCAGTCGATCATCGGCATCGAAGCGCGCAAACAGATCCTGGAGCGTGAAGGTCGTCTGCCGTTGCGTGCCTATGCCTGCGTAGGCGGCGGCTCCAACGCCATGGGTCTGTTCTCCGGATTCCTCGACGACCCGGTGGAACTGGTTGGCGTCGAGGCCGGCGGCAAAGGCCTCGATTCCGGCCTGCATGCCGCTCGCCTCAGTTCAAAAGACGCCAGCGTCGGCGTCGCCCAGGGGTACAAAACCTACTTTTTGCAGGATCACGACGGGCAGATGCGCGACACTCACAGTATCTCGGCCGGGCTGGACTATGTCGGCGTTTCGCCCATTCTGGCGCACCTGCAGACCATCGGCCGCGCCCGGTTCGAGGCGGCTACCGACGCCGAAGTGCTCGACGCGGTGACTCTGACCATGCGCAAGGAAGGGCTGATCCCGGCCCTGGAATCGTCCCATGCCTTCGCCCAGGCATTCAAGGAAGCACCGACGCTGTCGAAAGACGACATCGTGATCATCAATCAGTCCGGGCGCGGCGACAAGGACATCTTCACCGTGGCCGACGCTTTCGACGACCCGGCCTGGAAGGAATTCATCAAACACAAGGCGGAGCAATACCATGCTTGAGACGACCATCCGAAGCAAAATGGCCCAAAAGGATATCCTTCTGATGACCCATATCGTCATCGGCTACCCGGACCTGGAAACCTCATTCGAATTGGTCCGCACCATGGTGGAGGCCGGGGTCGATCTGATGGAATTGCAGATCCCCTTTTCCGAACCGATGGCCGACGGCCCCGTCATTCTCAAGGCAAACCAGGATGCCCTGGCCGCCGGCATCACCGTCGATCAATGTTTTGATTTCGCTGAAAAGATTGCCGCCGCCTTTGACATTCCGTTTCTGTTCATGACCTACTACAACATCCTGTTCAAGTATGGCCTCGAAACTTTTGCGGAACGCATGGCCGGATGCGGATTGTGCGGAGCCATCGTACCCGACCTGCCGCCGGAAGAAGCCGACGAATATCTAGCAGCCATGAACGCCCACGATATGGCGCCTATTTTCATCTACGCTCCCAACACCACCGAAGCCCGCATGCGTCAGATCGCCGAGCACGGAAAGGGTTTTATCTACTGCATGGCGCGCAAGGGAGTCACCGGTCTCCAGACCGACTTTTCGGAACAACTCGGATCTCATCTGGCCCATTGCCGCGCTTCGACCCAGTTGCCTCTGGCCCTGGGATTCGGCGTCAAAAATCGGGCTGATGTAGAATTCATCAAGAGGAAGGCGGATATCGCCGTGGTCGGATCACAGGCCATCCGCATTCTGGACGAGAAAGGCGTTCCTGCGGTAGGTGAATTCATCCGCGGTCTGCGCTGAGAGTCCGAACGATCCGTTGGTCATGGGCAACATGCAGATCGAACAGGCCTGTGCTCACAGGATTTTTGTTCTAGGTTTTTATCCGGAAACGCCCTATCCCGGAGGAAAACTAATTGACGCTCATTTGCCCATTGACATAACCCGCTTCATCATCCTATCTTCCTAATTTCAGGCTGAGCGTATTTTCCTCGACGAGATACGCTTGGCCTCTCATCCGGCTTCCAGCGTTTCCAGCATTCCTTCTGTCCACCAGCAACCCTCGCAGGCGCTATGAAAAAACGAATTTTGCTGACCCTGGCCCTCATTCTGCTTTTGACCGCCCTTCTGGGCGGCATCAAATTCCTGCAAATCCGCCGGCTGATAAAACAAGGGGCTGAACATACCCCCCCTCCTGTAACGGTAACGGCAGCCACGGTACAGAAAGACACCTGGGAAACGCTGCTCAGCGCCGTCGGCACTCTCGAAGCGGTCCAGGGAGTCACGGTGTCCGCGGAACTACCGGGTAAAGTCACGCATATCGCCTTTCGTTCTGGAGACATGGTCGAAAAAGGAGCCCTACTGGTCCAATTGGACACGTCATCGGAACAGGCTCAGCTGCCCGGCGCAGACGCTGCCGTCACCCTGGCTCAGTTGAATCTACGGCGTGCTGACCAGCTGCTGGCGGAACATATCATCTCCCCGGCGGAACACGACCGGGCGGTGGCCGATTTTCGCCAGGCCCGCGCAGAGGCCGACGCCATCCGCGCCACCATCGCGAAAAAAACCCTACGCGCCCCTTTTTCCGGACGCCTCGGCATCCGACTGGTGGACCTCGGCCAGATGCTCAGCGAAGGCCAGGCCGTTGTGTCCCTGCAACAGCTTGATCCCATTCACGTTAATTTCCTGTTGCCTCAGCAGCAACTTTCCGGTCTGCGTACCGGCCTTCCGGTACGCATTACCGGCGATTCATTGCAGGATCAAACCGTAGAAGGGCACATCAATGCCCTCAATCCCGAAATCGACAGCACAACCCGCAACATTCGCATTCAGGCTACTCTCGCCAACCCCGACGAACAGTTACGCCCGGGAATGTTCGTGAACGTTGCCGTGGTAAAACCGGAAACCAGGCAGGTTCTGACCATTCCCGCCACAGCGATACACTATGCACCCTACAGCGATTCGGTATTCGTCATCGAAGAACGAACAGATGAAAAAAATGGCGAAACCCGGATGGTATTGCGTCAGCAACTTATACGCCTCGCCGGTCAGCGAGGCGATTTCGTCGCCGTGGAATCGGGATTGGAAGAAGGGCAGAAAGTGGTCAGCACCGGTGTATTCAAATTGCGCAACGGACAGTCGGTCATTATCGACAACAGTCTCGAACCGCAATTTCAGACCGCTCCCAAACCGGAAAACAACTGATATAGCCACTTGCCGTCGAGGTATGACCGTATCATGAAATTTACCGATATTTTCATCCGCCGACCGGTCCTGGCCCTGGTGGTCAGCCTGGTCATAAGCATTGCCGGGCTGCAAGCCATCCGCACGCTCAACGTGCGCCAGTACCCTCGCAGTGAAAATGCCGCCATTACCGTAACCACCGTCTATGTCGGGGCCAGTGCCGATCTTGTGCGCGGGTTCATAACCACGCCTCTGGAACGAGCTATCGCAGCCGCCGACGGCATCGATTATATCGAATCCCAAAGCGCCAAAGGCACCTCGACCATCAAGGTTCGCCTGAAACTCAACTACGATTCGACCAAGGCGCTTGCGGAAATCAGCTCCAAGGTCGACCAGGTGCGCAACGATCTGCCTCCCGAAGCCGAGGTGCCGATCATCAATATCGAATCGGCCGACAGCGAATTCGCCTCGGCCTACCTGAGTTTCTCTTCCGACGTTCTGCTGCAGAATGAAATCACCGACTATCTTATGCGGGTGGTGCAACCGCGCCTGTCGGCGGTCGAAGGGGTGCAACGAGCCGAAATTCTCGGCGCCCGCACCTTCGCCATGCGCATCTGGCTCAAGCCCGATCGCATGGCGGCATTCCATGTCACGCCTAGCCAGGTGCGCGAAGCGCTGGCAGCCAACAACTACCTTTCGGCAGTGGGACAGACCAAGGGAGCGCTGATCCAGGTTAACTTGACGGCTGATACCAATTTGCAGACCGTGGAGGAATTCCGTCGTTTGGTGATCCGCCAGCAGGACGATGCCATTGTGCGCCTGGCCGATGTCGCCGATGTCGTGCTTGGGGCCGAGGACTACGACACGGAAGTACGCTTTTCAGGCCAGACGGCCGTCTTTATGGGGATATGGGCTCTGCCCAACGCCAATTCCCTCGATGTCATACAGCGCGTACGCACCGAGATGAAAAGCATCCGCAAAGATCTGCCAACGGGGCTGGAAGGGCGCATCGCCTACGACGCCACCGACTACATCAACAATGCCATCCACGAGGTCGTCAAGACCCTTGGCGACACCCTGATCATCGTCGTTATCGTCATTTTCCTGTTCCTGGGTTCCCTGCGCTCGGTGCTGGTGCCGGTAGTGGCCATTCCCCTCTCACTCATCGGGGCGGTGTTCCTGATGCAGATCTTCGGGTTTACCGTCAACCTCCTCACCCTGCTCGCCATCGTCCTATCCGTGGGACTGGTGGTGGACGATGCCATCGTTGTGGTAGAAAACGTCGAACGACATCTGCGGGAAGGGCAATCCCCCATGCAGGCGGCCATCCTCGGTGCAAGGGAACTGGTCGGGCCGATCATTGCCATGACCATCACCCTGGCGGCAGTCTACGCCCCCATCGGCCTGCAGGGGGGACTCACCGGCTCGCTGTTCCGCGAGTTCGCCTTCACCTTGGCCGGTGCCGTCACCATCTCCGGCATTGTGGCCCTGACACTCTCCCCCATGATGTCTGCCCAATTGCTGCGCCCCGACATTGAGGAACACGGCTTTGCAGCGCGCATCGCCCGTGCTTTCGAGCGCTTGCGCAACACCTACGCCCGGCTTCTCGATGCCACGTTGAATATGCGTCCGGCGGTTTATACGGTCTGGATCGTTGTCGGGCTGTTGAGCATTCCCATGTACAGCATGTCGCCGGTGGAACTGGCCCCAACCGAGGATCAGGGGGTCATTTTCGGCATTCTCGACGCTTCCGCCAACGCCACCCTCGACCAGACCAGTCGCTATGCCGCGGCGGCCAACGATGTCTTCTTCAGCGCGCCTGAAACCGAATTCACCTTTCAGATCACCAACCCTTCGGCAGGGTTCGGCGGGATGGTGACCAAACCGTGGGAAAAACGTCAACGTACAGTATTCCAGATTCTGCCTGAAATCCACCAGAAGCTGCAGAACATACCGGGTATCCGCATGTTCCCGGTTACCCCGCCCGCCCTTCCCGGCGGCGGTCAGTTCCCGGTGGAATTCGTCCTCGCCTCCACTGCCGACACCGAGCGTATCCTTGAATTCGCTCAACAATTGCAACTCAAGGCCATCCAGAGCGGTATGTTCGCCTTTCCTCCGCTTATCGATGTCAAGGTCGACAAACCGGAAACCGAATTCGTCATCGATCGTGACAAGGTTGCCATGCTCGGACTGGACCTGGCCCAGGTCGGCGGTGATCTCGGCGCCATGGTGGGAGGCGATTTCGTCAACCGTTTCGACATTTCCGGGCGCAGTTACAAAGTCATTCCGCAGATTCAACGTACCGATCGCCTCACCCCCGAACAGCTCCAAAACATCTACATCACCGGTCCTGGCGGCGATCTGGTCCCCCTGAGCACCGTTGCCAGTCTGCGCAACCACACGGTCCCGCGCTCCCTGAACCGCTTCCAGCAACTCAACGCCGTCAAACTCAGCGGGGTGTCGGTTCGTCCGCTGGACGAAGCGTTGACCTTTCTCGAAACCGAGGCGGCCAAAATCCTGCCGGATGGCTACAGCATCGACTACACTGGAGAATCTCGACAATTGCGCACCGAAGGCAACCGTTTCCTGCCCGCCTTCGGTCTGGCGGTCATCCTGATCTTTCTGGTTCTCGCCGCCCAGTTCAACAGTTTCCGGGATCCCTTCGTGATCCTGTTCGGTTGCGTCCCGCTGGCCATGTTCGGTGCGATGATCTTTACGTTCCTGAAAATGCCCGATCCCAATGTGCCTTTCTGGACCAACGGGTGGACCACCACACTCAACATCTATTCACAGGTCGGCCTGGTCACTCTGGTCGGACTGGTTTCCAAAAACGGCATTCTCATCGTCGAGTTTGCCAATCAACTGCAATTGCGGGGGCACTCCAAACTCGATGCGGTCCGTCAGGCAGCCATTATCCGTCTGCGCCCGATCCTGATGACCTCCGTCGCCACCATCGCCGGCCATTTCCCATTGACCCTCGTTACCGGCGCCGGCGCGGAAGCGCGAAATTCCATAGGCCTGGTGCTGGTCGGCGGCATGTTCGTCGGCACGATTTTCACGCTTTTCATCGTACCTTCCATTTATATGCTCGTCGCCCGCGATCACGCCAAAGACCTCAAACGAAGGGAAGCTGTTGCCCGGGTCTGATATCGGTCCTTAAAAAAAGAAAGGGACGCACATCTTTGTGCGTCCCAGATTACTTAGGGTCTCCTGAACAATTATTTTCAAGCCGGTCACAAGCCCGGCTTATGCTCTGTGACAATAAATCCGCAACGATGGCGACGGCCCGTTGCGTAGCA
>JASKKK010000047.1 GCA_030154185.1 Desulfuromonadales bacterium | reverse complement strand
GCTCAAATAGCCAGCCGCCTTTAGGCGGCCCAAGGTTTGAGCCAACCGCTTTGAGCGGTTCACCCATAAAGCCCCCGGTTTGACCGGGGGATACTTACCCATAACATTTTTGCGCCGCTGTTTCCTCCTCCCGCTCCTCCCAAAAAAACTCCCAAAACGATCACACCCGCAAAATCCGGGGGGCGACCGTCCCCAGGCCCTGTCGGCGATATGGTGCCACCGTTGCCTCCGCCAAGACCGCGGCCTGTTTTCCTTGGTGCGTTAAGTTATGAAGGCGGTCAAAAGGTGTTCCTGTCCGTTGCAGGAGAGGTCTATGTGCTCGCTCCCGGGGAGCGCTTCGGACCCGGCAGTGCCTATCGGTTGCTCGAAATCTCATCACAAAGTCTGACGATAAAACGTGACGGGGAAGAAGCAAGCCAGCAGATACCGATCGAGGAAAAACCGATTTCGATGGTGACTGTACCTGGCAGTGCCCCAGGGATGGTCGAAAGGACCCTTGAACCTTTGGAAGCCAAGGTCCCGGTTGAATCCGGGGAATTAGACGAGGAGGTGCCCATTGACGAAGTTAACGAAAAATAGGGCTGTCTGGCTCGTTGGTCTGCTTTTCATGGTGTTGACGGGCTGTGCCGGACAACAGGCCTTCCATGCGGGAGATAAATTTTTACAACAGGGCGAATACGATCTGGCCATGGAGCAGTATGCGGCGGCTATTGCAGCGGAACCGGAGCGACACGAATACCGGCTCAAGTGGCTCGAGGCCCGCAACCGAGCGGCCTTGCAGCACTATGAACGAGGAAGGCAGCATGCCAGGGAGGGAAAACTTGCCCGGGCGGCAGCCGAATATCGCATAGCGGCCGATCTCGACGGCAGCCTGACGGTGGCGGTTCAGAAACTTAAAGAACTTCAGGACCGCGTTGAGGCCGAATCCCTTATCGCCGAGGCCGAAGAGTTCTACAACAAGGGAAGATACAGCCAGGCCAAGGCGAACCTGAATAAGGCTCTGCAGCTCAGACCGGAAAATCCTGAGGCCGAGGATCTCCTGCGGCAGGTCGAACTGGCAAGCCAGACCATTATGGACGGTTACGAACTCGATCTGACTTCCCGGGAGCCATTGAGCCTGCAGTTCGCCGATATGGACCTGCGCCAGGCTTTTGCCGTATTGAGTCAGTTGTCAGGGATCCATTTTATCCTCGATGAGGATATCCCCTATCGTCGTGTTTCCTTGTTGTTGAAAAAATCTTCATTCGCACAGATTCTCGATCTTCTGCTGAAGCTCAACGGTCTTGGGAAAAGGGTTCTCAACAGTCAGACCATTCTTGTTTACCCCAGGACCCAGGAAAAGGAAAAACAGTACGAAGATCGTATCATACAGGTCTTTTATCTGTCTCATGTCAAAGCTAAAAACGTCGTAAACCTGCTGCGTACGATGCTGCAGACGCGAAAGATCTATGTGCACGAAGAGCTTAATGCGGTCGTCATGCGGGATAAACCGGAAGTCATCGAACTTGCCAGACAGGTGCTGGAAGCGGCGGATCGCAACGATTCCGAAGTTGTTTTCGATCTTGAACTGGTCGAAGTGAGTCATCGAGATTTACTCGATCTTGGTCCAAAGCTCAGTTCCTATTCCATCAGCGCCGGATTGGGGCGGACCATTGTCGATGCCGACGGCAACGTGGTGACAAATCTGGTGAGCGATACGCTGACAGCGGGGGGAGCGACGGATACCCTGGTGAGAAGCTTCAGCCGGCTTGAATCCTTTTATACTCTGCCCACGGCGACTTTCGACTTTGCCAAAACGCTGATTGACAGCGAAATTCTTGCCAACCCTAAGATCCGGGTCAAGAACAGGGAAAAGGCCAAGGTGCATATCGGGACCCGTGAACCGATCGTGACCACCAATATCAGCACGACTACGGGGGACGTCACTTCCACCAACGTTCAATATATCGATGTCGGGGTCAAGCTCGATGTCGAACCGAACATTCAGCTCGATGATACCATCGTTACCAAACTTTCTCTGGAAGTAAGCAGCATACTGGAAAAGGAAGAGATTGCCGGCGGTGGTTCGGCTCTGCGTATTTCGACAACCAATGCCGGATCTTCGCTGATACTCAAGGATGGTGAGCGTACCATCATCGGTGGGTTGATACGTAACGATCTGTCGAATACGCGCGATACCTTGCCCTTTATCGGCAGCATTCCCATCATCGGTCAGCTTTTCACAGGCCGCAATACACAGAAGAGCAAGAGTGAAATCCTTCTTTCCATCACCCCCCATATCGTGCGCAGTATCGATATGCCGCGCCCCGATGTGGCGACCATCTTGTCAGGTGGGGAAGACGATCTTGAGCCTGGTGCCCGATTTGCCAGCTTTGAAGCTGACGTTCGGACAGGGGAAAGGGATTCAGCCGAAGAAAAAAACCAAAAGCGTGTTTCCGAAATCGGGGCAGAGACTCAGAATCTTGAGGTTCAGCTTTCCGGACCGGAAGTCTTGGCCGCAGGCGAGACCTTTACCGTTAAGGTTTCGATAAAGCAAGTTCGCAATCTCCTGCGAGGTCGTTTCGCTCTGCGGTATCCTGCGGCCCTGGTGCAATTGGCCGGGGTTCAGCCGGGGGCTCTGATGGGAACCCCGTCCCAGGAAAGCCGTGCTGTGATTCTACCTTCCGGATCTGAGGACCAGGTTCTGGTTGAAATTCAGCGCAACGCCGGCAGAACAGGCGTGTCCGGTACCGGCCCGGTTGCCCTGTTTGAGTTCAAAGCGGTCAAAGCGGGAAGTCTCGAGTTCAATCTTGAAGAATGCAACGTTAACAGTGGTCAGGGACTTGGAATCACCTGCACTGCGGAACCTTTGAAGATCGAGATGGAATAAATGGGTAATGACCAAACCAAAATCGTGCGTCATATCGCCGGTCTTACTCTTATTGAAGTCGTCGTCACGGTGGCGATTCTCGGTGTCCTGGTATCTGCCGTGCTGCCTCTGGCAGAAGTCGCCGTCAAGCGTACGCGCGAAATGGAGTTGCGGCGCGGCTTGAGAACCCTGCGCATGGCGATAGATGAATATAAACAAGACTTCGACCGTGCGGTGGAAGGTAATCATATCCTTCCCGAGGCCGAAGAGACCGGCTATCCTCCCAGTCTTGACGAATTGGTCGAAGGTAAGGATTGGGGGGGGCTTTATGCTTTCCCTCGAAAGTATCTCCGTCATTTGCCGGCGGACCCCTTTGATGACGGAAGAGGGTGGGGGCTGCGCGGTTATCGCGATGCACCGGATTCCACAATATGGGATGGCAAGGATATTTATGATGTCTATTCACAAAGTGATCAGACGGCTCTTGACGGTACACAGTACAGCTCCTGGTGACAGGCGGATGGACGAGAGGGGGCTGCGAAGTGTACGGAACGGGGGTTTTACGCTTATCGAACTCATGATCGTCATGTCGATCATTGCCATCCTGGCCAGCATCGCCGTGCCGCATTACCAGCGAAACATTATTCGAGCCCGGGAAGCCGTTCTGAGTGAAAATCTCTACCAGATGCGCAAGGCCATAGATGCTTTTTATGCAGATCAGCGAAAGTATCCGGACAGTCTTCAGGAACTTGTCGAAAAACGTTACCTCAGAGATATCCCCAAGGACCCCTTTACCAAAAGTGCAGAAACATGGTACACCATAGCTCCGGAAGTACTTGATCCTGCCGCCGGTGATCCCGGCGCCGTATATGATGTGCATAGCGGTAGTGACCTGGTGGGACTCAACGGTGTCCCTTATCGCGACTGGTAGAAACCTCATGATCCAACTTTACAATGTTTGCATGTCATATCAGAAGGATGCCACCGCCCTGACCGATTTCACTCTCAAGGTTCCCAAGGGCGATTTTCTTTATCTGACAGGTCCGTCCGGTGCCGGTAAATCCACTCTTTTGAAGCTGCTGTACGGTGCCGAAAAACCGACACGCGGCCAGATATTGATGAACGGGATGAACATAACCCGTATGCGTTCATGGCGCGTCCCCTTTTTGCGCCGGAAATTGGGTATCGTTTTTCAGGACTTCAAGCTTATTCATAGCCGGACCCTGTTCGAGAACGTCGCTTTCCCTCTGGAAGTGCAGGGAAGAAAGCGTTTCGAGGTCAGCAACAAGGTTTATCAGGCGCTTAAGCATGTGGGTCTGCAGGGCAAACTGCATCGTTTCCCGCTGCAGCTTTCGGGAGGGGAACAGCAAAGGGCCGCCATAGCCCGAGCTCTGGTAACAGATCCCTTGATTCTCCTTGCCGATGAACCGACAGGCAACCTCGATGACGATGTCGCATGCGACATCATGGAGCTTTTCAAAGGTGCCAACGCAAGAGGGACAACCGTTTTGTTGGCAACCCATGATAGGGAAATGATACGGAGATATCCCCGTCGTGTCGTGTCTCTCGACAAGGGGCGTCTGGTCGATGATCACTCTCCCTGATCCATTTTCTCATATCCTGCCTGATATTCATCAAGCTCATTTTGGTCTGAAGGGATAGACTCGTGCTGCAATCCATCGGTTATTTCGTACGCAGGGTGGGGCGTAATCTGCGACAGACCCCCGTGATCTGCAGTGCAGCCATAGGTACCGTGGCTGTCGCTCTTATGATTATGGCCTTTTTCATCATCGTGGTTATCAACGTGCAGCAGGTGGCACGTCAATGGAGCCGGGAGATCCAGGTTGTTGCCTATTTCGACAAGGTTCCGGGCGAAGATAAGGTCGACCGATGGCGTGATGATCTGGAAGGGATGAAAGAGGTTGAGCGCGTCGATTTCGTGTCGCGGGACGAGGCTTTCCGACGCTTCAAAAAACGTCTGGGCGACGACGGCGATCTTCTGGATGGCGTGGGCAGCGACTTCTTGCCGGCCTCCCTGGAAATCGTGCTGCATGAAGCAAGTCGAAATAAAACCGGCGTCGAGACGGTGGTGCGGCGACTACAACAGATTCCCGAACTTGAGGATGTGAGCTATGAACCTGATTGGCTCGAGCGATTCGATGCATTTGTCAATCTGTTGAAACTGGCCGGCTTCGTATTCGGGGGATTTTTGCTTTTCGCCGCCCTGTTTATCGTTTCGAATACCATAAAGTTGACGCTTTACGCCAGGCGTGAAGAAATTGAAATCATGGGCCTGGTGGGAGGGACCCCTCTCTTCATTAAAATGCCCTTTCTCCTGGAGGGGGCATTGCAGGGGATCGTTGGGGGGGGGGTTGCTCTAATAGGGGTCTGGGCGATTTTCGCTCTGGTTTTGCAGGAAGGACTGTACGGGGTTTTAATGGTCACCGGAGCCGACAGCATCCTTTTCCTGTCGGCATGGCAACAAGGCGGCATCCTTGTATGCGGGTTGCTGCTGGGACTTACGGGCAGCCTTCTTTCGCTCAGAAAGTTTGTCAGGATTTGAGCATGACCCTGTTGAGAAGACATCACCCTGCCTGGTTGCTGGTCTGTTCCATACTGCTGGTGATTATCCTGGGCTCGCCGGCCCGAGCCGATGATATCGACCGCCAACGTCGGAATCTCAAGGAAATTCAAGGACGTATTGAGCGACTTTCTCAACAGCTTGCCAGCAGCAAGCAACGCGAAGGAGCCGTAAAGGATGAACTGGGTCAACTCGAAAAGGAGCTTGCAGGTCTGGAGAAAAATTCCAGACGCCTGGAAAAACGCCTGAAGAAAGTAAAAGAACAGATCAAGGAAAAGGAACGTTCTGTTGATCTTCTGAAAAGGGACATCGCGGACCGGGAGCAATATGTAAGACGGCGTCTCGGGGCCCTCTATCGACGGGGCGAAATGCGTTTGTTCAAAGTATTGTTTGAAAAGGAATCTCCCTCCCGGGTTGCCGAGAATTATTTTTATCTTTCCCGGCTGGTTCGAGAAGATCGGAAATTGCTCAACGGTTATCGTGATGATTGGCGTGCATTGCAGTCAACCCTGGCTGAACTGGAAGATCTGCGCAGCGGGCAACAGAAGCGGTTGGATGTTATCGACGCCAGTCAGAAGACCTTGAAGAAGGGAAGAAAGACCCGACAGGCGGTTTTGAGATCGCTGAAAGACAGTCGGGAAACCTTGAGCAAAAAAATTACCGAATTGAAGGAAAAAGCCCGCCGGTTGCGGGGGTTGCTTAAAACCCTTGAATCGGAAAAAATCGGCGAGTATAGTGGTCCTTCAGCCGGGTTCAAGCGGCAGAAGGGTACCCTGCCGTGGCCTGGCGATGGTGCGTTAATGGTTCGCTTCGGAACCAATTTCAATGAACAAGTCGGTTCCAGGATCGAGAGCCAGGGTATCGAATTGGCTCAGAATCCGGGGACGCCGATGCAGGCGGTAGCCAAAGGGAAAGTCATTTTTGCCAAGCCGTTTCGCGGATTCGGTAATTTGCTGATCCTCGATCATGGCGACGGCTACTACACCTTGTATGCCCAGGCTCGTCAGCTGCTTAAAAAAGTCGGCGATATCGTTGACGCCGGGGAGCACATCGGGCTTTCAGGTTTTGGCGGCAGCGGCACCATATATTTCGAAATCAGACAGCGCGGAAAACCGCTGGATCCCCTCCGGTGGCTCAAGCCGCGCCGTTAATGCATGGAAAAAGGAGATACGTTGATGACCAAGGGGAAACGGATCGGCGTGCTGTTGCTGTTGACCCTGTTTCTTGGGTTCTGTCTGGTAAACGATTTTGTCGGCTGTAGTGAGGCCGAAACCGGCACTCCATATAAGGAACTGGAGCAATTCACGGATGTTCTTACCATCATTCAAAAAAGCTATGTAGAAGAGGTCCCCCTGCCCAAGCTTATTGAAGGAGCGATCAATGGCATGCTTGGGGTTCTCGACCCCCATTCGTCTTATCTTTCTCCAGAAATGTATCGCGAAATGCAGATCGATACCACGGGGGAATTCGGCGGCCTCGGAATCGAGATCACCCTGAAAGACGGTGTTCTGACTATCGTGTCTCCCATTGAAGACACTCCTGCGGATCGCATGGGACTGGCAGCAGGGGATATGATTGTCAAAATAGGCGATCGGTTGACCAAAGACCTCTCCATTATGGAAGCCGTCAAGCTGATGCGCGGCGCCGCCGGAACCGAGATCACCATCACCATCATGCGCGACGCCTTCGATAAACCACAAGAATTTACCCTGATCCGTGAAATCATAAAGGTCAAGAGCGTCAAGTCCCGTATGCTCGATGACGGCTTCGGATATGTGCGACTTGCACAATTTCAGGAACGTTCGGCCAAGGATCTCAAGAATGCACTGAAAAAACTGCATGCCCAAGCCCAGGGAGGGCTGCGCGGTCTGGTTCTCGACCTGCGCAACAACCCCGGTGGACTTCTCGAACAGGCCGCCGACGTTGCGGACCTTTTTCTTCGGGAAGGCTTGATTGTATACACCGAAGGGCGGGTTGAGGACAGTCGCATGCGGTTTGAAGCGCACCGTCTCGGCACGCAAACGGATTATCCCATGGTAGTGCTTATAAATGGAGGCAGCGCCAGCGCTTCCGAAATTGTCGCGGGTGCTCTACAGGATAATCATCGTGCCGTTATTCTCGGCACCCAGAGTTTCGGCAAAGGGTCGGTTCAGACCGTTATTTCACTGGAAAACGAATCGGGATTGCGTCTTACAACGGCGCGCTATTACACACCGTCGGGAACCTCCATCCAGGCCAAAGGTATAACGCCCGACATCGTGGTGAGACCGATGGAATTGAAGGAAGTCACGGACGGCTTCACAGTCCGTGAGAAAGATCTGGAAAATCATTTCGAGGGGGACGGTAGAAAACCCGCCGGTACCGATGACGAGAAAACATCGGACTCTGTGGTTCCTTTGGAACAGACCCTGCAGAAGGATTATCAGCTCCTGCGGGCCCTCGATTTGCTCAAAGGGTGGCAACTGCTCAAAGACCTAAAGGAAACCGCCGCCTGACTTTTGTTATCTCTCAACAACAAGGGGATGTAACGATCCCCTTTTTTAAATTATGGCCACCAAAAAAAAATCCGGACGCCGCAAAACCCGTGCTCGGAAAAAACAGCCTGATCGCTTTCTACAGGTTCTGCTGGCATCCATTTTCCTGATAGGATTTTTGGTCGCATCCCTGACGTTGTTGACATTGGTGCAACGTCCGTCGCTGCGTTCCGAAAGGCCTGAGGACCATGCTCCGGAAGCGAAACAGTCCGTTGCCGATCCCGGCGGGCAGCAACGCCCGTTGTTGAAAGCTGTGCAGCTGAAGCTGGAGCGTGCACTTTGGCGGCAGGGAATATCTTTTACCGAGATGGATATAAGCCGTCAGGGCCAGGTCACGCATTACAGTCTTCCAACGGTTTTCCCCGGCGAAGCCTGGTATGAAAAGCTGGCTCGGGATCTCGAACAGGAGTCGGCCTCGCTTGAAACGAGGCTTGAGGATTCTCCCGATTATAGGGTGGAAATCGCCTTTTCCGGAAAACCGCTGTTTCTTCTTTCATTTCGACAGCCCGCCAAAAAAGCCGTTGCGATGCGTCCCAAGGCGTATATTGCCATTATCGTCGATGACTTGGGACGGGATCTACACGCACTGCGGGATTTGTTGGGTATCGATCTCGACCTTACCGTGGCTGTGATGCCTGAGGAACCACATACCAGGGAGACAGCCGAAAAGGCCCACCGGGCCGGGCGGGAAGTTCTCGTTCACATGCCCATGGAACCGGAAAGTTACCCCTACAACAATCCCGGACCTGGGGCCTTGCTGCTGGGACAGGATATCGAGGAAATCAAGGGACGAGTCGCCGCCATGTTTCGGAAAGTCCCTCATGCCGTGGGGGGAAACAACCACATGGGGTCGCGGTTCACCCAGTATCCCGAAGGGATGCGGGCCGTGCTTGAAGTGATGAAGGACGGCGGCTGGTTTTTTGTGGACAGCCGCACCAGTTCGCGCTCTATCGCTTACAAGGAGGCTAGACGTGCCAGTGTCCCGGCTGCAACCCGTGACATTTTCCTCGATAATAATCAGGATGTGGATGCCATTGCGCGTCAGTTGCGCGAGACCGTAAAACTGGCTCGGGCAGGGCGCAAGGTGATAGCCATATGCCATCCTTATCCGGCAACGGTAAGGGCCTTGCAGCAGGAAGCACTTTTTTTAAGGCAGCAGGATGTCGAGGTGGTGCCGGTATCACGTCTGTTGCGAAAGTGAATAATAAAGCGATGTCAAAGCCTACGTGCGTCAGAGATTATTGTTTATCCGGTTCACAATAGAGTGCATGGCTTCATTCAGACAGGCATAATTTTCATCCAGAAGAATATCTTCCGGAAACTCGTTGTCGATTCGGCGAATAATCAAAAAACGGTTTTTTGCCGGCTTTTCATCCTGGAAAAGGGTTCGGTAGGCAAAACGATACAGTGCCGACGGTTCTTTGTGCAGAAAACGCGATTCATGTTTGCGCAGTTCGATCGATTTCTGGGAAATTTCGAATCCTTCTTCGTCGAAACGGTAAAAAAGCAGGTCCGAGCGGCTGTCATCCTCGCCGTGTCGCAGAATGAAATAGGATCGCAAAGCCGATTCCCGGAACAAATCGACAAGCGGGTCCGTGGGATTGATTTTTTTCTGCGAGTGGTAACAGTGGCGGAATACAAGAGCGGAAAAGCATGCTTCATCGAGGAATCCGGCGACTTTGCGATCTGACGACAGGTAAAAATAGCTGGCCGGTTCCATGGAATTGTGATTGATCAGACGGCGGCCGCAAATCAGACATTCCGGTATCAGCTGGTTGCGACGTTCCAGAAAGTTGGCGTTGCGTTTTTGTTCCAGTTGTTCCATGTCCTGGCGAACCTGCTGCAGACGTCGCTGCGGTTCTTCCTTGGCGCTGATGAAAATCTGTCGGGCCAGGTGGGCGAACTGCACGTGCACGTTGGTACTTCGGCCGTGGGTCAGCACCGGGTAGATTTTGCCTTCGGGATTTGTATTAAGGGATTCCACCTTCGGGCTTTTGGCGATAAAGCCTTCCAGGCATCGGTATCCTCTATTGATGGCGTAACCTTTCAGCAGCTGATAGGCGTTTTTAAAAGGTCCGTCATAGTGAACTCGTGAGTCGATGAGGCAGGGAAGCAGCCGCAACGGGCGTTTCGACAATCCCTGTTGCTCAAAAAAATCGTAAAGATTGCGACAGTTTTCCAACGAAGGGGTGTCTTTTACCGGAACGATTACCCGGTCCGCCGCAAACAGGGCGTTTCTGGTGAAAACATCGAGGGTAGGGCGCGTATCGATGATGATGATTCCCTGAAGGGACGAAGCGGCCAGTACCCGGGCCAGCACATCCAGTCGCTGGATGTTGGGAGCCAGCGTATCGAGTTTGCGGCTGGAGGGAATGAACTGTACGCCGTATTCGCCGAGTTCCAGCAGATCTTCTGCCGGCTTTCCGGTCAGAAAATCGAGCATGTCGCCGCGCTTGACAGTGCGTCCGATGCGGAACATGCGATCTACGGAGAAATGGTTGTCGAAACTGAACAGGGTGACCGGCAACTCTTCGTTCAGAGCTTTGAGATAAATGGCCAGGTTGGTCGCCAGGGTGGTTTTCCCGACGCCGCCTTTTTCACTCGATACGGTTACCACATATGGTTTCAGCATATCTTATCCTTCGTTAAAATAAATATTCAGGGCAATTTATAGGTAACAGGGTCGGGAAGTCAATGTCCTGACAGAAATCAGGCCATCTCATATGGAAATTTCCGAAGGAACCGTCTCAGTATCGCGCCTTGTCTATCTCCTTAAGGAGGTGGTCGAGGAAAATTTCGTCCAGGTTGTGGTTACGGGAGAAATAGCCAATTTTTCCGCACCGTCCTCGGGTCACCACTACTTTGCTCTCAAGGACGACCGGGCACAGTTGCGCGCGGTCATGTTCCGCTCCAGTAATCGCCTGTTGAAGTTCTTGCCCGAAAACGGCATGGAAGTTGTCTGCTGGGGGCGGGTGTCCCTTTATCCCCAACGTGGAGAACTGCAACTGATTGTCGATCGGATAGAGCCTTTGGGGGTCGGCAGCTGGCAACTGGCATTTGAAAAACTCAAAAAAAAGCTCGATGCCGAAGGGTTGTTCGATAGCAGTCATAAGCGCACCTTACCGTCGTTTCCGCGGATTATCGGCGTGGTTACCTCTCCGACCGGGGCTGCCATTCATGATATCCTCAACGTTTTGCGGCGCCGAGGTACGGGATTGCGCGTTTTGCTGGCTCCGGTGCGTGTACAGGGAGAAGGGGCTGCCGACGAGATCGCCCAGGCCATAGCCGACCTAAACCGGCATGGTCAGGCGGATGTCATCATCGCCGGCAGGGGCGGCGGTTCCCCCGAGGATCTGTGGGCCTTTAACGAAGAAGTGGTGGCCCGGGCCGTTTTTGCATCCGGGATTCCGGTTATATCGGCCGTGGGGCACGAAGTCGACGTAACCATTTCCGATCTGGTCGCCGACCTGCGCGTACCAACGCCGAGTGCTGCAGCCGAAATGGTTGTGAAGGAACGACAGGAATTGGAAAGACATGTGGATCATCTGATCATGCGACTCAGCGGACAGATGCAAAGTCGACTTGCTCTGTTCAGGGAGCGGCTTTCAGGGCTGCGACGCAGATTGCGTTCGCCGGTCGACGAGTTGCGCAACAAGCGCCGTGCCATGGAACAATTGCGGGAAAGGCTATGCCTGGCCATGGAAAAACAACGCCAGCGCGCTGCAAATCGTTTCGGCATTGCTGCCGGCCGACTGCATGTGTTGTCTCCTCTGGCGACTCTGGATCGCGGTTATGCTATCGTATTTCTGGAAAAAAAGGCAACGGCAGTTCGCGATGCTCGTTCCTTGAAATGCGGAGACCGGCTGAAAATCCGCTTCGGTAAAGGGCAGGTAAAGGCCACGGTTGATGAGGTCTTTTCCGAGGATTGATTTTCGTAGCAATATTTTCCGGGAAAAGCCTTGACTCCTATCGCTCTCGGTGGGGATAATCAGCCCGGTTTTTCAAGGGCATGCCCATCCAGGATCCGGGGATGGGCAGGGTATCTTTTCATTCGCAAAATGTTTCTTTTCCAAATGACGAGGGGTGGATGGAAGAATCCAAATCATTTGAGGACGCTCTGCGGGCTCTGGAAGCGGTTGTCGAAAAACTCGAAACCGGCGAACTCTCTCTTGAAGAGTCGCTTGCGTCCTTTGAAACAGGCGTAACATGTGCCAACCGTTGTCAGGAACTTCTCAAGGCGGTTGAAACACAGGTGGAGACGCTGCTTAAAAAGCAGGACGGCTCCCTGACCGTTGGCAAATTTGATGAATAATGTTTTAATACCTCATGAACGACAATCTTGCAGTGGAGGATAAATGGACCTCAATGCCTACCTGAAAGAACAGCGGGCACGCGTGGATAAAGCACTGGACAGCTATCTGCCGGGGGAGGATGTGCTCCCCACCAGTCTGCATAAGGCCATGCGTTACTCTACGTTTGCCGCCGGCAAGCGCATCCGTCCCATCCTTGTGCTGGCTGCCTGCGAAGCTGTCGGCGGATCGATCGATTCCGTGATGCCTGCAGCCTGTGCCATGGAGATGATTCATACATATTCCTTGATTCACGACGATCTCCCGGCTATGGACGACGATGATTTTCGGCGTGGACGCCCGACCTGTCACAAGGTTTATGGCGAAGCTCTGGCCATCCTGGCAGGAGATGCTTTGCTTACCGAAGCCTTTATCCTGCTGTCGAGGTTGGGAACAGATAATTCCGTGTCCGTTGAAATCGCTCGCAGGGTGATCGCGACGATTTCCCGTTGCGCGGGGTCGATGGGCATGGTCGGCGGTCAGGTCGTCGATATGGATTCCGAGGGAAAGGACATCGACCTGGCTACCCTGGAATATATTCATACACGTAAAACAGGTGCCCTGATTCTCGCTTCCGTGCAGTCAGGGGCCCTGCTTGGTGGAGCCACCGAAGTCCAGGTGGAGGCCCTTGGCCGTTACGCGAAGGCTGCCGGACTGGCTTTTCAGGTTGCAGACGACATTCTCGACATTGTGGGCGACCAGCAATTGCTCGGCAAGGATGTCGGCAGCGATCAGGAGCGCGGCAAGGCGACGTACCCGGCTCTTCTCGGTCTCGAGGCCGCGCGGGATCGGGCGCGGGAGTTGCGGGACGTGGCCCTTGCAAGTCTTGACCGTTTTGACGAGCGCGCCGAGCCCTTGAGAAGCATTGCCCACTATATTGTGGATCGATCCTTCTGAGTGTTACGGAGGTTTGCATAGTGAGTTTATTGAAAAAACTACATTCTCCTGAGGAGTTAAAGAGCCTTTCCGTGAAAGAGCTTGAGGTTCTGGCTGGGGAAATTCGGGAAAAAATCATCGATACGGTATCCAAGACCGGCGGGCACCTTGCCAGTTCTCTCGGGGTTGTCGAGCTCTCCATTGCCTTGCACAGGGTTCTGAACACACCGTCGGATAAAATCGTGTGGGACGTCGGCCATCAGGCCTATGCCCATAAACTGCTTACCGGGCGTCTCGAACGTTTCGATACCTTGAGGCAGCTGGGCGGTATCAGCGGTTTTCCCAAGCGTGATGAAAGTCCTTACGATGCATTCGATGTCGGGCATTCGAGTACCTCCATCTCCGCCGCTCTGGGCATGGCCGCCGCCAGGGATTGCAGCGGCGGCGACGAAAAGATGGTGGCGGTGATCGGTGACGGTTCTCTCACCGGCGGTATGGCTTTTGAAGCACTCAACCAGGCCGGCGATCAGAACAAAAATCTCATTGTCATTCTCAACGACAACGAGATGTCTATTTCGCCTAACGTCGGGGCTCTTTCCTCTTTGATCAACCGAAAGATGACCTCCGAGCTTGTGGTACGACTGAAAAAAGAGGCGGAAAACTTCTTAAGTCATGTGCCCCGTATCGGAAAGGACCTTCTGAAGGTGGCGCGCAAGGCGGAGGGGTCCCTGAAGGGTTTTTTTACGCCCGGCATGCTTTTTGAAGCCTTTGGTTTCGATTACGTCGGTCCGCTTAACGGCCACCGACTGGAAACCCTTATCCCGGCTCTTGAAAACGTCACTCACCTCGAAGGACCGGTATTGGTTCATGTCCTGACCCGAAAGGGCAAGGGGTTTGAACCTGCCGAAAAACATCCGAGCCAGTTCCATGGTGTGGGGCCGTTTGACAAGGAAACCGGCAAGGTTCGTGCATCCAAGGGCGGACCGTCAAGCTTTACCGGGGTGTTCGGCAGCACCCTTTCTACCATGGCTGAAAAAGACGAACGTATTGTGGCCATTACCGCAGCCATGCTCGAGGGTACGGGCCTGAAGGACTTCTCAAAACGGTTCCCCCAGCGCTTTTTCGATGTGGGTATTGCCGAACAGCATGCCGTTACCTTCGCAGCCGGGCTTGCCTGTCAGGGGATGCGGCCGGTGGTGGCCCTCTATTCGACTTTTCTGCAGCGGGCTTACGACAACGTCGTTCACGATGTCGCTCTGCAACGTCTTCCGGTTACTTTCGCCATCGATCGGGGTGGGCTTGTCGGGGCCGACGGTCCCACACATCATGGCGTATTCGACTACTCCTATCTGCGGCACATACCCAATATGGTGGTGATCGCTCCGCGGGATGAAGTCGAGTTGCAGCGTGCCATGTTGACCGGGACGTTGCATGACGGTCCGTTGGCTTACCGTTATCCCCGGGGAAAATCCCTGGGGTTGACCCTGCCCGATTCCGTTGAACCGCTTTCCATCGGCAAGGGCAGCAAGTTGCGCGATGGTAACGATGCCGTTATTTTCGCCCTTGGGGTGGTTTGCCACGAAGCCCTGATGGCTGCCGACATGCTATCCGGCGAGGGAGTGTCGGTCGGGGTTGTCGATCCGCGTTTCCTCAAGCCACTCGATCGCGAACTTCTGGTCAGCGAAGCCAAGCGAACCGGTACGGTGATTACCGTAGAGGAAAACGTTCGCCAGGGCGGGTTCGGCTCGGCGGTACTCGAGATGCTTGCCGATGAAGGCGTGTCGGCGCGAATTTTACGCATCGGTCTGCCTGACAGGTTCATAGAGCAGGGTACGCAACAGCAGCTTTACGCGCGATACGGTCTGGATGCCGAGGGTGTTGCCGCAAGTGTGCGCAATTTTTTGAATGGTGATCGATCGTCCGCATCATCTGTCGCATCGAGCATATGACGCTTCATTGGATTTCCGCTTTAAACCGCCTGCTTTGGCAGGCGGTTTTTTTATTGGTGCGTCCCCGCCGCCGCGAATGTCAACTTGGCAGGTTCTTATTGTTGACAATCGACCCCTTTCATTGTTAATTTTCATTCCCATGGAAAAACCTCTCTACAGCATACGCATGCGCTCTTCGCGTAGTGAACGACATATTTCAGGTGCTGAAAGGCTTGCGCAGCCCGAGGGGCTCGATGCTTTGGCGGCTGAAATGGTACGCCGTGCTCTGCAGCACGACAAGGGACAAGCCGATAAAATCGTCTTGACCCTGGAACAGATCGATCCCTCGGAGATTGTGCATTTATCCCTTCCCGATATCAGGACCGTGCAAGCGACCTCCGTCGACCAGGGCAGGGCGGCCGCCTTGTCGCTGCTGGCTGCTGCCGGGGTCAATGCGGACGCAGCGCTTAATGCCATGGACATCATGTCGCACGGTGCCGCTCCGGATGGCGACAGCATGCGAGGAGCGATGTTGATCGATGCCAATTCAGGTCGCCGTCTGGAAAATGACCGCTATAGGGGAGTCAGGGTTTCGCGCATGGATCTCGACTCCTCGGCCGAAATCCTGTTGAAGAATGTGCTGGAACCGGCCGGGCTCGATAACACGCATGTCAGGGACGCCCTGGTGCTTGCCACCAAGGTCATGCATGCTCCGGGGGTGATGGCCGAATTGTGCTGGTCGGACGATCCCGGATATACGGCAGGGTATGTCGCAGCTTCCTCACTTGGGTACGTACGTTTTCCGATGCTCAAACCCCTCGGAGAAATTCGGGGAGGAAGAAGCTTCTTTGTGACGCCAGGTGCCGATCTGCCTCGACTTGTGCGGTATCTGGAAAGACAGACGGTCCTGGTCGACCGCGTCGGGAGGTTTCTCCCGGATGAAAGGTGGCCTCAATGAGTCTCGATGCCTGGCGGAAAACTCTGGATTCTTTACGGCAAGACGGTCTGCTGCGCAGCCTCAAAACCATAACGGGCGCCCAACAGGATCATGTGAGCCTGGACGGCATGGAAGTTTTGCTGTTGTGTTCCAACAACTATCTCGGTCTGGCCGATCATCCTCATCTGATCGAAGCACAATGCCGCGCAGCCCGGGAGTATGGCACGGGCAGCGGAGCGAGCCGGCTTGTTTCCGGAAGCATGGGGCCGCACTCGGAGCTGGAGAACAGGTTGGCGCAGTTCAAAGGCACCGAGAGCGCATTGCTTTTCAATGCCGGATATGCTGCGAACACGGGCATCCTGCAAGGTTTGATGGGGCCCGATGATATTATATTTTCCGATAGTCTCAACCACGCTTCCATCATCGACGGCTGTCGATTAAGCCGGGCCAAGACCCTGGTTTACCCGCATGGCGATTTGGATGCGCTTGAATCCATGATGGTTCGAGAGGCGCCGCATCGGCGTGGGCAGTGGGTGATCGTCACCGACGGTGTTTTCAGTATGGACGGAGATCTCGCGCCCTTGCCGGGCCTTGTGACGCTGAAACAACGATACGACGCCTTGCTGATGGTCGATGACGCCCACGGGACCGGAGTCCTGGGGGAAAACGGGAAGGGGACCGCGGAATTTCTCGGTTGCCTGGCGGATGTCGATCTGCACATGGGCACTCTCGGCAAAGCCCTTGGCGGTTTCGGCGCTTTTGTCGCCGGACCGGAGATTCTTATGCAGTATCTGATCAACCGGGCTCGTTCCTTTGTTTTTTCCACCAGTCTTCCCCCGGGCGTCGTTGCTGCCGGTACGGCGGCCCTCGATATCGTTGAAAGTGAGGAGGGCAGGCGGCGCCGGCAGCGGTTGCTGGCTTTGCGAAAGCAGTTTGTCGAAAACCTTGCGAATACATGTTCCGTCGATGTTCATGGTGTTACCCCGATCATTCCCATTATCACCGAAAAGCCTGAAGTCACCATGGATGCCAGCGCCTGGCTGCAGACTCAAGGAGTCTTCGTACAGGGCATCCGCCCTCCGACTGTGCCCGAAGGCAGGTGTCGATTAAGGGTTACCCTCATGGCCACTCACCAGACAGACCATCTTCTGCGTGCCGCAGATCTCATCCGCGAAGTACTAAACCTATGACCTTGATGAAATTTTGCAGAATCGGCGATGGCCGAACGATCAGCTACCGGGAACAGGGAACGGGCCCCGTTCTGGTGATGTTGCATGGCTGGGGGATGTCCTCGAACATTTTTTCTAACTTCATGCACTTTCTGACGGAGGAGTATCGGATGCTTGCGCCGGACCTGCGGGGGCATGGACGATCCGATCCCGGGACGGGGTATAGCCTGGAGAATCTTGCAGGAGATGTCGAGGAGTGGTTGGATGCCATGCATATCACGGAATTTTACCTTTTGGGATGGTCTCTGGGCGGCATGGTCGCCCTTGAACTCGTGGAGCATCTCAAAAACCGGCCGGCCAAACTTATTCTCCTGTCGACGACCCCCTGTTTTGTGCGGCAGCAAACCTGGACAGCCGGACAGCCGCGAGCCCAGGTGAAAATTCTGGCCCGCCAGTTTCGGCGCGATTCTCATGCCGCCCTGGATAGTTTTTTTATCAGCCAGTTCGATGGTGACGGGTTTGACGGGGAGCAGATGTTTTCCCTGAGACGGGAATTGCTCGACATAAGCCTGTTGCCGGGCAAGGATGCCGGACTGGGTGGATTGGATACTCTCATGCACGCCGATTTGCGCCACCGTCTCGGCTCGGATATCCCCACACTGGTAATGCATGGGGACAGGGACGCCATTATTCCTGCCGCCGCCGGAAAGTACCTGTCCACCCACCTGCCCGATGCACAGTGGCTCGAATTGGAGCATACGGGTCATGCTCCTTTTATTTCCCATCCCCAGCGGTGTGCCGATGCGATCAGGAGTTTTCTGCAATGAACGCTGCTATAGATCGAAAGCTGGTTCGCCGCCATTTTTCAGTCAGTTCGGCCCTGTATGATGGTCACGCTTGCGTTCAGAAACACGTGGCACGGAAGGTCTCGGCCCTGGTGGAGGCCGAAGCTCCTGTTTGTGGAAGATTTCTGGAAATAGGAACAGGCACAGGCTGTCTGACCGAGATGATAGCAGACACCAATCCGCGATTGCAGCCGGTGATTTCAGACCTTTCCCATGGCATGACCATGACCGCCAGAGAGAAGGTGCCGCATGCCCTGGCGCTCGACCTGGACGCTGCTGCGTTGCCTGTTAAAGCGGACAGCCTGGCCCTTGTATGCAGCTCCTCGGTTTATCAATGGGTGGAAAATCTGACAGCTGCGTTTGGCGAATGTTCGCGGGTTCTGGAAGAAAACGGGGTTTTTATTTTTGCCCTGTTCGGGGACAGGACTCTCTGGGAACTTAAGGAATGTTATCGCCAGGCCTGCATACATACGGGGCGGATGGCACCGGATCACCTGTTGACCCTGCCCAGCCTGGCAGAGGTGAAACGAGCCCTGCATGCAGGGGGCTTTGAAGCTAGCCGTGTCTGGGAAGCGGAAGAATGTGAAACGCATGCTTCGGTCAGGGGGCTGCTGCGTTCCATCAAGGGAGTAGGGGCTCAAAATGCCTCGAAGCATCGTCCTCGCGGCCTGGCCTCACGGAGGGTCATGCAGAGGCTGGAGCAGTTGTATACCGACCGTTTTGGCCGGGAGGGCAGGCTTCCTGCGACCTATCATGTCATTTACGGGGTGGCACGCAACATTTGATCCGCTTCAACGGAATGTTGAAGAAAACTTCCCGATACCTCTTCCGACGACGCAAATCTGAAACAGGCTTCCGCCTTGCTCGCAAAATCAAGGGCCAAAAAACGGGCCATGTTGTCGGTCGCCCATTCCCGAACTCCCCAGATGTCAGCCGCAGGCCTGCAAAACGGCACATTTGAGGTATTCAGTTTCGGGGCAGGAGCACAGAACCGGATGGTCGTAGGACTGACCGCGGATTTCCAGGAGACGCATTTCTCGTCCGGCCTGAAAAGCGGCTTTTCGCAGGGTGTCGAGAAAGGTTTCCCGATCCATGTGATGGGAACAGGTGCAGGTGAATAAAAGCCCGTCGGGCTCCAGCAATTCCATGGCCCTTCGGTTAATGGTCAGATATCCCTTGATACCTTCACGACGGCGTTTGCGGTTTTTTATGAAAGCCGGAGGGTCGAGAACGATGGTACCGAACCGTTCCCGTTTGGCATGGAAATCCTTCAGGCTTTCAAAAACATCGGACTGGATGAAACGGCAGGCGTTGTCCTGAAAATTCAGTCTGGCATTCTCCTGTGCAAGCTTCACCGCTCCTGAAGAAATGTCAATGCCGGTAACTTCTTCGGCTCCGTAACGAGCGGCATGAATGGCCCAACTCCCCGAATAGCAGAACAGGTCCAGTACCCGCTTGCCGGCCACTCGCTGTCGCAAAGCGAGATGATTTTCCTTTTGATCCAGAAAATGACCGGTTTTCTGGCCGTGCATAACATCAACGAGAAACCGCAGACCATTTTCGACGATTTCCAGTCGCTCTGGCAAATTACCCTGCAGAATTTCGATTTCGCGCGGCAAATTTTCCAGAGCTCGTACGGCCGCATTGTTACGAGCGACAACGGCGGAGGGTGCAACGACATCGTTGACGGCCTGCAGTATCAGATCACGACGTCGATCGATTCCCAGGGTCAGAAATTGAACGGATACAACGTCCGCATAGCGGTCAACGACCAGTCCCGGCAGATAATCTCCCTCGCCATGCACCAGTCGAACGGCATTGATGTCACCATAGACGGAGTTTCGCATATCCAGCGCCTTCTGGAGGCGGGAGCGGTAGAAATCGACGGAATCGATGCATTCGCCCTGCCTGGACAGAAGGCGAACCGCGATTAATGAATGGGGGTTGTAATAGCCGGTACCGAGATACTCGCCATGAGCGCTGAGTATTTCTACGGTAGCTCCCGGGTGTGCATCATGACTGGACGGCTGGAGTTCGTTGCTGAAAATCCAGGGATGGCCACGACGGACGCGGCGGTCGTGACCGGGCCGGAGGAGCAATTGGATCATAAAGGCGTACTCTGTTGAAAAATCGCTTCGACGATGCGCCTGGCATCTTCGGAGATAACGGTATAGAAGACTTCGACACCGGTGCGTCGTCCTTCGATAATGCCTTTGTTCTTAAGCAGAGCCAGGTGCTGTGAAACGGTTGCCTGGGGCAGGCCAAGGCATTCCCATATTTTTTTGACATTGCAGGCTTCCGAAAGTAAGCCGGCTACAATTTTCAGGCGAATCGGATGTCCCAGAGTTTTGAGAATTTCCGCTTCGCGTTCGAAATTCATGGTTTTGTCGAAGGCCATCGGTATCGTTTTCTCTTTAAATAGTTGATTCGGTCCCTAGTTTAAGCGCATGGTAGTGGCGCGGGGGAGACATGTCAAGGATTATGGTCGCGAACTCGACCCTGACGGACTTTGAAAAGCTTCGAGGCCAGGCGATAATGGGGGGAATGTTAATGGTTCGGATTGCAAGGAGGCGCTCTTGAAACCCGTCATCCTGTCGTGCGTGAGCATTTTTTTCCATATCTTCTGTGGTTTGTCGTTGGCAGAGCCGTTGCCGACTTCCCCCCCCTCATCCACAGTAAGAAAAGCTTTAAACTCAACTTTCGCAGACGAAAAATATCTTTAACATGCTGAAATAAATAGACAAAAGCATCATCTCTTGTTGTAAAATAGGTTATCGCCAAACAACC
>JASKKK010000012.1 GCA_030154185.1 Desulfuromonadales bacterium | reverse complement strand
CCGGCTGTTGCGAATAAAGATTGTTGACCGACAGATAATCGATCACGTAACCGTTCTCATCCAGCAGGAGAACCTCCATGCCGCCGTTTTTCTGCAGGTCGACATCCTGCGAGTCTACGTCGATTGTAATCCAGGCTGGGAAAGTATCCGGATACAGAACCTCCCCGCTGGAAAGGGAATAGGTACCGCAAGGATCCCTTTTCGAGCAGACCTGGAGGGACCACTGGTTGTAAAGGGACGAAGACAGGGAGGTATCCAGAAGGCGGACCTCCACCCACGATTCACCGCCCAGTTCGTAAACCTCATTGATGGTCATGGCCCCGATATAGGGGGAACAGTCGTCGGCATAGGCGCTCTGGAGCCCCATACTCACGACAACGAGAATCAAGCCGACCAGTGCCGTCAGGAATCGCAGAGGTTTTATCCGGCTGGAAATATAACGCGTCATCATGGCGTCGCCCCCGTCATTCTGGCCCGCAACTGCCGCGAAACATAATCCCTGTCGCCGTAATTCCCCGACTCGGCCAGGGAAGTCAGGCTGTAGACCTTATAATTGCGCCCGCCCTCGACGAACGCCTCCTCGCTGCAGGACACCGTCACCGAAAATCCATCGATGGAAAAACTGCCCCCGACGCAGGTTCCGGCGTTCAAAGCACGGAATCCCCCCCATTCCAGACCGCTTCGCGCCGCATGATAAGCCCGCGCTCCCTGCAACGCCCACAGGGAGGTCCGGCTCTGCACGCCGCTCATGGTCACCATGAAACCGCCCAGCACCGCCAGCACCAGCAGGATGAACAGCGCCGTAACGATGGAGAACCCCTTTTGCGACCTCAGCAAGCCATCCCGTATCATGGTGCGTTCTCCACATGAACCTGGTGCAGCAAGGTTATGGTTTCCCCCTCTTCCGCCAGTTGCAGCCGCAGCTTCACCAACCCTGCCCGCTCCGGAGTGCCTGGATGATAATCGAAGGAACAAGCGGACAGGTGGCGGGTCATGAGGGCCGAATTTCCGCCCGGACTGGTGGGTTGCGAGGTATGGATGCCGTATCCGGCATACCGCATCAGAGTACCGGCAACCGTATCGCAGACGTAGCTCACCGGGGTGTCGACCAGGAAAAAGCGCTGATAGGGAGAAGAACGGGGAAAAGGCGTAGAGGGATTGAATTGTATGGAAGTCGCGGTGCTGCCCGCCGCTACCGTACGCCGGTTATCGCCGTAGTAGGCATTGCCGCTGCTGCCGGCGGCGGCCAGATTGTATAGCACCAGGGCATCCCCGGCGTCCGGGGCTGCGGACAGAGTGCCGAGCACCTCGAAACCATCGGTCTCCGGCCGGATGAAATCGAGAACGTTGCCCGGCCCTTCGGCGCGGTAACGGCCGCCATCCACCGTGTGCAGCAATTCGAGACACTGACCTCCGCACCCCACCCGCACACTGTTGGGAAGAGCCTGGCGGATATCCCGCTGCATACGGCGCAGGGCGCCCTCGGCGGCATCGACCAGGGTCGCACGCCGCGACAGGTCGAGAAAGCCCTCCACGGGACGTGCGATGAACATGCCTCCCAGAGCCGCCAGGATACCGACGACCACCATGACCACGATCAGTTCGACCAGGGTGAATCCGGTCTGCGATTGACTGGGGATTGAAGGCTTGTGCATCGAATCCTCGAAGTTGATATTTGTTTCACCGCGGAGCACGCAGAGGGCGCGGAGAAAAAACAACACAGGTTACAGACAAAAAAAAGCCTTTCTCTGCGATCTCCGCGTTCTCAGCGGTAAAATGCCTTTGACCGAAATGATCAGTAATTCGTGCGGTAGCCGCTCAACGTCAGGTTGATGCCGGTCGGATGCCCAACCGTAACCGTCACTTTCTTACAAGCCACCGTATTCAACACGGTGTCGGAAACACTCACCGAAACCGTATAGGATTCCAGCCCTGAGATGGCCGTCCCTTCCTGATCGCGGGCCCCGACATCCGTCCAGCCGTCGTAATCGTCCACATCATCGAGAAGATTGCGATCCGCCTCGCCGTCGGTCCCGTCCGGATCCGCGTAGGACCGCAACAGAATCTCTTCGAGGTAGGATTCGGCGATGGCGACCGCCTGGTGCTGCAACATGGGGTCGGCGCTATGCCGCACCGTGTAATTCATCACCATCAGCACCCCGACCAGGGCGATGGAGACCACCACCATAGAAATCACCAGTTCGATCAGGGTGAATCCCCGATTATGTCCGCGGCAGGTCGTGATGCTCATAAGCCGTCCACGTATCCGCTCTCGCCGACGATGGTAAAATCGCGCCCGTCAACCGTAACCGTGACGCCGCCGGGAGTGGCCCGGCCGAGGGAATCAAACACGACCGTCGGAGAAGACGCCGACAAAGACACACCCGACGGAGCGGCAGCGGCAAAGGAACCGCTGCCCGCCGGCCTGGGAACATCCCGGGTAAAAGCCCCGCTGGTACAGCTTGTGGCCCGCTGATGCAGGGCGTAGTTCCCAGCGCCTATGCTCAACTGCACATCGCAGCCGCTGGCCACCGCCAGCTTCTGGCCATAACGCGCCGCCTGGATCACCTCGTCGTAAAAGCCGCGACTGGAGAAATCGGTCGCATCGAAAAAACGCGGCAAAGCCACGGCCGCCAGAATACCGATCAACAACATGGTAACAACCAGTTCGATCAGGGTGAAACCGCGATGGGGGAGGTGGATACACATCAGAGACATTCGGCCCGGGATTTTTGCAAAATTGTTATAGAGCGAAAAGAAAACTGATACGTCAACCGACACAGTATCCAATAAGTGTCCGGCATGACGCAACCTTTAATCAAAAAGGTCCAAACAGAAAGGGTAATAAGAGATTGGCAAGAGTCTATCTAAATACCGAAAAATTCAAAAGGGCCGGTGACTCGGCCCTTTTGAATGAAAATTGATCTAAAAAAGGATCTTTATTATGATCCAACATATATTAAAGTAAAATCAGCTGAATAATTTTCATTATTATTATCAGTAACTGTGCACTCAGCAGTATCCCCCAAGGCAGGAGTATTAGGGAATCCAGAGCTTTCCGTTACATTGTAATCTCCTGCAGATGCATCTGCACCAAAAGAACCGCTAGAGACTATTAAATCTGCCACAGCATTGCTGCACGCATCTGTCACTTGATGTGTTTTGTTGGTAACAGCTGCTGCATAATTCAAGGCTGAGGCAGATGCAAGATTCCCTGCAACACCTTTAACAGCGGCTTCACGAGCATCACCTTGCAGATCTACGAATTTCGGCACGGCTACAGCAGCCAAAATCCCCAAAACCACAATCACAACCACCAGTTCAATCAAGGTAAAACCACTTTGACTCTTCATGCTTCTCTCCTTTGATTTGTTCAAAAAAAGTTAAAAATACGAAGGTTACTCTGGCCTCGTCAGGAAACAGATTTAACCCTCCAAACATGCCTGCCATAAGTCATGCCATTGACATACCTATGTGTCTTATCACATTAAGCTTCGTAACAAATGACAAAAATATGTCATTTCTCTCTGAATTTCAACCAAAAATAATCCCTGCTAATCTAATTGGGCCCATTCATATTTTTCGCACGGCTCCACGACCAAGGGTACATCATTCGCCGTGGTCGTACCCCCCTTGTTGAGACAGAGGCGAATGCGCGCCGGTCCGGACAGGGAGCTTCGAAACCCCTCCGCACTGCGCAGGCGGTAGATCAGCGCCCTTTGTTCCCGATCGAAGTACCATTTTCCCGCGGCGATTTCTGCGGGATCCACGTCATCCATTTCACCGAGGTAACCGTCCGGTTCCAGCCCCGTCTCAGCCTTCAGCAGCTTGGCCGGGTTGCCGCCCGGTCGCACATGGAAACGGACAGCTTCATTGTCTTTGTGCAAAACGGAGGCCAGCAGCGCGGCAGCCCGCATATTGTCGATGGTGGCCTGCACATTGAGCCTCTCGGCTTCGGCCTGCAGGCTGCGGGCTTTGTGCAGGAACACCCCAACCAGGATCAGAATGATGCAGGTCAGCACGCCCCACTCGAACAGCCGCAGGGTCCAGCGTTTATGATGCAGGGGGCTTTTGGGTTTCGACATCCCCCTCACCCCCCGCGCATGACGCTGGCCATGTTCCACATGGGGAGGAACACGCCGAGAGCCAGAACCAGTACCATGGCGCCGATGATGACGATCAGGATCGGTTCGATGGCGCTGGACAGACGGCTGATGTCGTATTCGATCTCGCGTTCGTAAAAATCGCCGACCTCCAGCAGCATGGTATCGACGGATCCGGTCTCTTCGCCGACGGCCAGCATCTGCAGCACCAGGGGAGTGAACATTTCACTGGCGGCGGCGCTGCGCGTCAGGGTGTCGCCGTGCTCGACGCCACGCCGCAGCTTGCCGAGGCGTTGCTGCACGTAACTGTTGCCCACCGCCTGGGCGGTCAAAGCCAGGGACTGAATCAGCGGGACCCCGGCGCCGTAGCCCATGGCGAAGCCGCGAGCAAAGCGCACCAGAATGGCCCGGTGGATAATGCTGCCGACCACCGGCAAACGCAATTTGAAGCGATCCCATATCAGCGCCCCCTGCTCGGTGCGTATCCAGGCGCGCCAGCTGAAAAAAACGGCCACCAGCGCCAGAAGAATAGCCCACCACCAGGATACGGCGAAATTGGAAAGGCCGAGGATGATGCGCGTCGGCAAAGGCAACTGAGCGCCCTGCGACCTGAACAGCTTTTCGAAAGCCGGGATAACGAAGAGCGTGATGATGACGATGGCGATGGCGATGGCCGTCACCACGAAACTCGGATACCTCAAGGCCGCCTTGATCTGGTCGGCGGTCTGCTTTTCGCGGGTCAGATAGGTCGCCACCTCGTTGAACGATTCATCGAGCCGCCCACTGCTCTCGCCGACCTGGATCATGTTGACCACCAGAGGCGGAAAGATTCTGGGATGCCGGCGCAGGGCCCCGGACAGATCGCGGCCGCCTTCGAGATCGTCCAGAACCGCTTGCAGCGTTTCGGCCATGATCGGTTTGCAGGCCGATTCGGTCATGCCGCGCAAAGCCCGCAGCAGGGGTACGCCAGCCTTGGTGAGGCTGTACATCTGACGGCAGAACAGGATCAGGTCTTCGGGATCGATGCGCCGCCCGCCGAACTGCCAGCTCAGAACCGAAATTCCGCTGCCCTTGTCGGATTCTTCGGTAATGCGCACCGGCGTCGAGCCGTTCGCCAGCAGCTGATCCGCCACCATGGCGGAACTGACCGCTTCCATGGACCCTTCGAGCAGGTCCCCTGCGGCGCTACGTGCCTGGTACCGAAACTGCGGCATCCTCGCCATCCTCATTCAGTTCATAACCGGCCAGGTCACCGGTAACGGGATCGAATTCTTCAATCTGCCCGGAGACGCGCAGCACTTCCTCCATGCTGGTAATCCCCTGGCAGGCATAGTCGTAAGCCGCCATGGACAATCCCTTGAAACCCGGCTGCTGCCGAGCCAGCTTCGTGAAGGCGGCGCTGTCGCTGCGTCGCAGAGCATCGGCCAGCGGCGTATCGATCTGCAGCAACTCGAAAACACCGATCCGGCCATGATAGCCGGTATTATGACAACGGGGACAGCCTGCACCACGTTTGAAACCCTGCTGCAGAGCCTGCGGTCCGACCATGGCGGCCAGCCAGCTGCGTTGTCCCGCATCGAGGGGATCGTCTTCGACGCAGCTTTCGCAGATGCGCCGCACCAGACGCTGGGCCAGGATGGCCAGCAGGGAACTGCCGACCACGAAACCTTCTGCGCCCATGTCAAGAAGCCGCAAAGCGGTGCTCACTGCGTCGTTGGTATGCAGGGTCGACAGTACCAGATGACCGGTCATGGCGGCGCGCAGACCGATCTGGGTGGTTTCCTGGTCACGCATCTCACCGACCATGACGATATCGGGGTCCTGCCGCAGAGACGCCCTCAGCACGCGGGCAAAGGACAGGTCGATACGGCTTTGCACCTGGACCTGATTGATGCGCGGCAAGCGATATTCGACGGGATCCTCGACAGTGATGACCTTCTTGCTGGCATCGTTGAGGGTATTGAGGGCACCGTACAACGTGGTGGTCTTGCCGCTGCCCGTCGGTCCGGTGACCAGCACCAGACCGTGGGGCCGCTGGATGACGTTACGAAACCGCTGCAGCATGACTTCCGGCATGCCGATCTGTTCCAGGCTCAGCAGGCCGCCGGACTGGTCGAGCAGACGCATGACCACCGACTCGCCGTATTGCAACGGCATGGTCGATAAACGAATGTCGATGCTGCGGCCCCTTACGCGGATATTGAACCGTCCGTCCTGCGGCAGCCGGCGCTCGGAAATGTCGAGACCGCTCATCAGCTTGAGCCGCGATACCAGTGCAGCGCCGATGCGTTTTTCCTTCATGACCTGCTCGTGGAGCATGCCGTCGATACGTTGCCGGATACGCAATACCGACTCGTCCGGCTCGATATGGATATCCGAGGCGCCGATCTGCACCGCATCCTCGAACAGGGTGTGCAGCAGCCGCACCACGGGAGCGTCTTCGACATCGCTGCCCGACAGCAGGGATTCCAGATCGATGCCGCCCTCGCCGAGTTCTTCATTGAGTTCTCCGGCGATATGGATGATTTCGTCGGTGCGGCGGTAGATACGGTCGACAATTTCGAGCAATTCGTCTTCACCGACCACGGCAAGCTTGATCGGGCGTTTGAGAATACGCCGCAACTCGTCGAAGGCGAAGATATCGGTCGGATCGGCCATCCCGACCAGCAGACCTTCGCGTTCCTCGGCCAGCACCAGAGCACGAAACCGCCGGGCATATATTTCGGGGAGCAGCCGCACGGTTTCGGCCTTGTACTGGTAATGACGCAAATCGATAAAAGGAATCTGCAGTTGCTGACCGAGAAACTTCAGAAAGCCGGTCGGACTCAGATAACCCAGTTCCACCAGCGTATGGCCGAGTTTGCTGCCGGTGCGCTTCTGCTCGGCCAGAGCGATTTGCAGCTGCTCTTCGCTGATAATCCCGTGCCGTACCAGCAATTCGCCGATGCGTATTTTTTTCCGTACCGTCACGTTGTTTCCTTTCCTGCGTTAACGCCGGCAGCAGGTTGCCGAAACTGCTCGTTCTCCAAAGCCCTCAACCGCTGCCGGATATACGTCTGCACTCCGGAAGACAGTCCGCCTCGTGCCAGCGCCTGTCCATAAGCCTGCCGGGCCTGATCCTTCAACAAGGCCCCTTCAAGAGCGATGCCAAGCCCGAGCCACCACGTCGCCTTGCCCGGTTTTACGGCCAGCAATTGCCGATAGGTTTGCACCGCCTCGTCATACCGGCCGAGACGCTGACAAACCGTCGCCAGCATAGCATAGAGGCCCTGGGCTTCTACGACCGGGGGACGAGGCTTGCCGACTAATATCTCCCGTGCCTCCGTGAGAGCTCCGGACTCGATCAGCAGTCGCGCATAGGCAAGGCGATAGGGCAGATGCTGCGGAACATCCCGCACCGCTTCAGCCAGCAACGCCTTGCGTTCGGCATCACGCCCCTGCTGAGCGAGCAGACGCAGCAGCAGATCGCGGGCGTCGGTATGCTGGGGCTCGATGGCAAGTGCCGCACGCAAATCTGTCTCCGCCGCCCGAGGATTCCCCTGTCGCAAAGCAGAAAAACCTTCCCGATAGTATCTTGCGGCACGCTCGCGCGGGGTAACCGGAAGCTTTTGTCGAGTCATCTCCGACGCCTCCGGCTCATGAGCCGGGATCGGGGCCACGTTGGCCTGATGGTCGGCGACCGCTAGCGGTGACGATGGCACCTCATCCGTCGATACCTCGGTTCGTACAGACTTTTCGGCGTCGGTTCCGGGACGGGGCTCCGGAACAATCGCAGCGACCGCAAGCGGTTCGGGCTGCACGTTAAAACTGAGAAGCCGGCCCTCGCCTCCAGGCGAAGCGTCCAGGGTCAGTTCACGATATTGACAAGCCTGGTTGAAGGAAAAAACCAGCCGCGTCCCCTGGCCATCCTTTTCACTGACCACACTGCGCACCAGGGCCAAGGCGGACGTATCCGGCAAAGCCGCTGAAAGCCTGGTCTTTACCGGAAGTTCGACCACCAGCTGTTTGCCTTGTTCGGCCACCGCCAGACGATAAACGGGGGTTCGCGAAAAAGAGACCTCGATCTGCAGGCGGTGGTCATGCTCGTCAATGCGCAGGTTATCGATGGAAACCGGGGGGGCCTCTTCGATGGCCGGAACCTGGTTCTTTGTGCCCGAAGATACGATCTGCGCAGCGGGAGGAGACGCGACCGTTTTTGCGGTTTCGATCGACGCCACAGTCGACTCCGTCCGTTCAAACCCGCGCCACCAGACAAATGCTGCCAAAACAAGCAGCATAACGGAAGCGCCCGCCCACCATTTGGGTCGACGACGGCGACTGGCCGTCGGCACCGTTCCAGGCGGCGCCACACCATTCTGTGCCTCCTGCGAAGAAGAACGTTTTTCGATATCCTTGAGCATCTGATTGATGAGACTCAAAGGCTTTCTCCTTAGCGCTCAAAGCCCAAACGGTAAAGCCAACCGCGTCTCGCATCGTCGGTATCGGCGATGGCGGAGCGCACATGTCTGGCGCGGACCATGCCATCTCCTTGACCGAATGCCGCGAGCATGGCCTTATGAGCCAGAATATTGACCAGCCTGGGGATGCCGCGACTTCCGCGCCAGAGTCTGATAAGAGCCCGGGATGTGAACAGATCGCCGCCTGCATAACCGGCCGCCTGCAGGCGATGACGCACATAGTTTGCAACATCCTGCCGATCCAGAGCCGGCAGGCAGTAGCTGAATACGATCCGCTGTCGCAACTGACGCAGCGCATAACCGGAGAGCCGCCGGTCGAGTTCCGGTTGTCCGAAAAGCACGATATGCAGCAACTTGCGTTTTTCGGTTTCCAGATTGCTCAGCAGCCGCAGTGCCTCAAGAGTACGATCCGACATGGCCTGAGCCTCGTCGATGCACAACACAACCGAGCGATCCCCGGTTCCCAGGTCGATGAGACGATGCGCGATACGCTTGAGGGCATCGTGAGAGTCGGCGGCGCCGGCGAACTCGGCCCCCAGCTCGTCGGCCACGGCACCATAGAGTTCCATCGGTTCGAGCAGAGGATTCGGTACATAGGCCGTTATATGGGTTTCGCCCAGAAGATCGAGCAAACGGCGACACAAGACCGTCTTGCCGGTGCCGACCTCGCCGGTAATCTTCATAAAGCCTTCGCCGCTGTCCAGAGCGACAAGCAAAACATTAAGGGCCTCATGATAGCCAGCGTGGGCGAAGAGAAAAGCCCCATCCGGCGTCAAGCCAAACGGTTTTAGTCCCAGACCGAAGTGTTCCCGATACATGAACCGCTATCCTCGCCGGAACCGTTCAGCGGGCCGGACGCGCGAACCTGCCGCCGCGCCATTCGGTATCGAATTCGCTGCCCAGGCTCTTGAAGCGTTGGCGTGAAGCATCAACCGCCCGGTTCCAGGTATGCGATTCGACCACCATGGGGCGCAACAGAATGACCAATTCGCTTTTGCGCGAAATCGACTGCGTGTGGCGAAACAGGCTGCCTACCCCCGGCAGGCGCCCGAGCAGAGGCACGCTGGCATCCCGTTTCTGCAACTGGTCCTTCATCAGGCCGCCGATCACCACCACCTGCCCGCTGTTGGCCGAAACGATGCTGTCGGATTCGCGCACCGTGCTGAATGCCAGAGGCAGGCTCTGGGTCTGGCCGGCTACCGTAATATCCTTGGTCTGGTCCGTCACCTCGCTGACCGTCGGGTGAATATGCAGGGTTACCCGTCCGTCCGGATCGATTTGCGGCGTAACGTCGAGAGCAATGCCGGAAAAAAACGGGGTGAGGGTAATATCCGGCGACGTGGTGGTAGTCGTACCGGTTACCGTGTCGCTGGAAACATCCGTCACGAAAAATTCGTCGGAACCGACCTTGATCACAGCTTTCTGATTGTTGACCGTGGAGATGCGCGGACTGGACAGCACCTGCACGTCGCCCTGGGTTTCCAGCAGTTCGATAAATGCCGAGAAATTCTTGAAGTTCAAGGCGGCGCTGAACACTCCGCCGAAGGCACCTGAAGTCAACCCCGAGGCAATGGCCGCCCCGTCGCTGCCGATAATATTCGACATCCCGTTGTCGGCGAAAATATCTCCCCGCGACTGGGCTATGGAAACATCGCCGTTCATGGCCGCCCAATTGATGCCTGCCTGGTAGCCGTCGCCCAATTCAACCTCGAGAATCTTCGCCTCGAGAATCACCTGGCGCTGCAGATTGCCCTGAATGGTGGCCAGGTAGCGTTCGATGGTTCGCAATTCTTCGGGCATGGCCCGAATCACCACCACTCCGGCTTGCGGCTGTACCACGACCCGGCGCCCACCTTCCTGGCCGACCATGGTGCGCAGTGCAGTACTCAACTCGGTCCAGAAATCTGCGTTCGATTCGGTGTCGATGCGGCTGCCGGATACCATTTCATTGCCGTCATCCCGATTGCGACGTCTCGAACCGCTATCATTGTCGTTTTCGTCACTGCCATCCGATTCGCTGACCTGCCCGGAACTTACCCGGGTCTGAGACAACCCCTTGCGCACAAGGTTGAGATAATTCACATAAAACACCTGGGTCTGCAGGATGTCGGGCATGACCTGGAACCCCGAGGGGGTCGTGCGGTAGGAAAACCCGTAAACATCCCGCAGAATATTCATAACCTCTGGGATGGTCACGGCTTTGAGATTGAGGGATATGGTGCCGGATACCGAAGGATGCACCACCATATTGTAAGGCGTACCCTCCACCAGGCCCATAAAGAACTCCCGGGCCGGCGTATCCTTGGCGGACACGTCGAAACGGGGCTCTTCAGCCGACAGCTCGGAAAGAGGCTGTTCGGTCTCAACAGGTGGCAAAAGAGCCGCCGACACCTCCTCGGGAAGAGTTTTCGGGGCCTGCGTCTGTTCTGCAAGCTGCTGTTCAAATTGCGCCAGAGGCATATCTCCCCGCGGCTGGGGAGCGCACCCCGTCGCCAGCAGCGCTGCTCCGATCAGTCCGACCAGTATCCTGACACTGTAATGCTCTTTCATTTTCATCGGTTTTCGCACATATCCTCGTTTCAAAGCGCCGGGGCAACCACCCGTTTGACGGGCTCGGCAATCAGCTCCAATCGAATTCTTCGTCCTGCATGGGACAGTAAAGCACTGCCGGGTTCCACTGTGAGCAATTTCGCACCGTTTATGTTCTGACCGATCCGTACCACCTGATCGTTGATAACCGCAACGCGCCGTTGTGCGGAAATCAGGACCGAGGTCAGTTGCCAATGCTTCGGATCTGCAGTCTTGGCTTTCTGCACGCCGCCCATCAATACCGGACGCGTCGGATCGGGCAACGGCTCCGTTGCGCTTGCGGAAGAACATATAACCGAACAGACAATCGCCAGTGCGACACCTGCAGCCGTGATGCGAATTCGCTCCCTAAACACCGATCCACCCCTTTCTACGACTCAGAGTGTAAACCGTCAGGGATATTTCCGTCTGAGGATAGTCCCCCACCACGATATCCAGACTGTCCCAGCATAATTTGCGGGGCAGATTCTCCAGCTCCCTCAAATAATCGAGGGCCTGAAGATACGTTCCCGAGACAACGATACGTACAGGGTGGCGATACAGATTGGAGTAGGTTCCGTCATCGAACTCCGCGTTCTTGCCTTCCCGGGGAGGCAGCAGACCGACCGGAGGCAAATTTTCGAGACTTACCAGTCGCAAGTCTTTTTGTCTTTTCAGCAGCTCTCTCAAAACCTCTGCCATGTCTCGCGGAGAGACCAGGTCGACGGTAAGCGCTTTGAGACGCTCGTCAAGCACGGTCAATTCGGCCTGTAATTGCCGCTGCCGGGCACGATTTTCAAGGTCCGGATCTTCCTGCCCTCGGGCCTTGATGGCCTCGGTCTGGCGCCCAAGTTCGGATAGCGTGGCATCCAGGGTTGCAATTTTATCATTCAGGCGACTTCGCTCGATACTCTGCGGATGAAACCACAGGGCATCCAGACACATGAAACCGACCGCCAGCACCATGACTGTCAGCAGAACCCGCTCCCGCACACTACGTCCGTCGAGCCAATCCGCCCAGCGGATGATTTTTTTTCCTATCGTCCTCACGGTTTTTTCTCTTTGGTGGTTTGCAGAAGAAAATCCACGGCTTGGGGATTATTTTCCGAACGGCTCAGCTGCAGGTGGTCGAACTCACGGCCGACATAATCCTGTTGACGCTGCAGGCGCTGCAGATATACGGGCACATCCGAAGCCCGGGTGGCACTCCCTTCCAGCAGAAGATCATGGCCGCCGCCCGAAAGCCGGATATGACGCAACCAGACGGTCGAGAGATCCTCTCTGGCCAGGCCTTCCAAATGACTGGAAAACCCCACGCCATTGCCCGGCCGTTCTTCGGTCAGAAAATCCAGCAAAGCGAGGCGGGCCTGGCGATCGGCCATCATCTGGTCCACCTTTTGAGCCAGGTCGGGGTCGGGCCTTCGCGGGGGATACCGTCGTTGGTACTCTGCCACCCGCTGCAAAGCGGCATCCTGGTCGGTCTGCAACCGTGCCAGTTTAGATTTGAGCTTCGAAAGGTGCCACATACCGCCCCCTCCGACCAACAGGGCACAGGCCAGACCTGCAATCAACAACACGGCGATCAGCCTGGACGAAAAAAGCACATTCTTCTCGAACAATGCCGGCTGATAAAGGTTAATCTGTTGCCTCATGCCTCCTCCTTGTCGTTACGCAAGGCGGCACCGACGGCCAGCAGACATTTGTCCGCTTCAAGCAGCGGTTCGCGTTCGCCGCTGAGAACGTCACCAAGGACATAGGGTTTGACAGGAGTACCGAGGCGGTTTTGCAATTCCGGCAGGAGATCGGGCAAAGGCATCCGGGATGGCAGAAGATAAAGGGCTGCTACAGGTGTTTGACGAAAACTGCTTTCGTAGAAATCAAGGGATCGCTGGATATCGAGTGCCAACGAACTCAAACGTTCCCGGGAATTGTCGTCGTAGCCGTCTGGTTCGGATAAATCCTTTCCGGCAGACAAAGCGGCGGTCCCAAAGGGAATGTCACGGGCCAGTTGCAGACGTCCCCCACGACATACGATGACCACTCCCCTGTCGACCCCGAGATGGAGCAACGACACCCCGCGGGCATCCTCCGGCAACAGGGCGGCAAGATTTCGCAGAGACAATTCGGGAATGTCTATGGCATCGATCTTAAGGCGGGCATGACGCATCAATTCGATCTGTTGCCGCACAACCGACTTTCGGGCAACCACAACATAAACGTTTTTGGCTCCCTCTCGATGGCGGTCCGCCCCCACCTGAAAAACATCGACAACGGCTTCGTCCAAGGAATAGTCGACAAGATCCTTGATTTGCCAGCGGACGGCGTCACGCATCTCATCATCCGGGACGGGAGGCGGGGATACCTGGAAAAGCCCATAGGAACCAAATCCGACAACACCGACTGCGCGACTACGAACCAACCTGCTGTTCTTGACCTGCTCCTGCAATGAGTCCTCAACTGCAGAAAGACCGCCTTCGAAAAAAGTGCAGCAGCTCAAATGGGGCTTGTCACGACTACCGGTCACATGCGCCAGGGCAATCCCCGCGTTCTCCTGGGAAACCCCCGTCATCCCGTGGACCGACGACGGTTGTCCACCGAAAATTCTCACGCTCCCCCCTGAATGCAGAACCTCTAAGTCAAAGGCCTGACAGGCCTCAATCAAACCATTAGCAATATCAGGAAAACCATTCATTAATCGATGCAATAACAGCGATACTATTCATTTTTCGCTTTGCTATCAAGGGAAAAACGCTGATTTTACGCTATTTGGCCTTGACAGCTTGTCAAATTTTGTCACAAACAACGGTAGCCTGCCCGATAAGTCTTTGCTGTAAAACGGGACAAACTTTGCTACTTAATTGATTTTTAAGCAAAAAGCATCTGGAAAACTGCCCAGGTGTTTGCTATGCTGGCGGGGTTTTTGGGCATATCGCCTGCGTAAGATCATCAAAATTACATCGGGCACCACTATCAACAAATAAAGGACAGAGCTTCCTGCAACCCCGGAACGGAATATCCACGCCTTTACGTCTGGCCGGCTCCCGACGACTGACTCAAACGAGCAATAGGCACGACAGCGGAAGCCTTGTATTCCGGAATCACATCAAAAAGACATGAACCGTCGACAATTTCTAAAATTCGGTCTGGCAACCGCCGGCAGCATACTTCTTCCCTGGCCTGCTTTTGCCGGTCTTTCCGACAACAAAAACCGTTGCCTTTCTCTTTACAATACCCATACCGGCGAACATCTCCGGAACTTGGTATATTGGGAAAAAGGTTCTTACCTCGAGGACTCGTTGAAGCGGATCAATCACCTCCTCAGAGACCACAGGACGGGGGAAGTCAAAACCATCGACCCCAACCTGCTCGATCTAATCTCTGCACTGCATCAACGCATTCCCGCCGATTCACCGTTTGAGATTATCTCCGGCTATCGGTCGCCCGCCACCAACCGCAAGCTTAGAAAACATTCCAAAGGCGTGGCCAAAAACAGCCTGCATATGGTCGGACGGGCTATCGACATCCGTCTGCCGGGATGCTCTCTTGTCAACCTTCGCAAAGCGGCCGCTTCCATGAAAGGGGGCGGGGTTGGCTACTATCCACAGTCCGACTTCATCCATGTCGATACCGGCAGGGTCAGATACTGGTAATCTTTGATTCCACCGTCCTTTTTCTGCAATTTCACCACATCCCTGCCATCGAACCCTTTTCGATTCTCCCATTTCAAAAAAGAAACGGCCTGCCGAGCATGTCGACAGGCCGTTTCATAATCCGAACGAAAGGCGGCGTCACTTACGCCCCTTTTTAAGCTCCACAAGAATCTGTTTGGCTACCGCTTTAAGGGTTTCGAAAACCCCCTCTCCGGTCAGCGCACAGGCTTCGAAATCCGGCACCTGGTCAGGATTAAGCAACTCCTTCAATTCCTCCAGCGGGATTTGATTCGGAAGGTCGCGTTTGTTGTACTGAACGACAAACGGAATCTTTTCCAATTCATACCCCTGCTCTTCAAGGTTATCTTTCAGGTTTTCCATGCTTTCTATGTTTGCATCCAGCCTCTCCTCCTGGGAATCGGCAACGAATACCACGCCGTCTACTCCCTTGAGAATCAGCTTGCGCGATGCGTCGTAAAAAACCTGCCCGGGAACCGTATAAAGGTGGAAACGGGTTTTGAAGCCGCGGATATCACCCAAAGCCAGCGGCAGAAAATCAAAGAACAGCGTCCGTTCCGTCTCCGTAGCCAGGGAAATCATCTTCCCCCGCGCCTCAGGAGAAGTACGCTGATATATGGTCTGCAGATTGGTGGTTTTGCCGCAAAGCCCGGGGCCGTAATAGACAATCTTGCAGTTTATTTCACGTGATGCGTAATTTATGAAAGCCATTCGTTTTCATCCCGTTACCGAAAGAGATTATCGATATCATCATCGGTAATTTCCGCGAAAGGGTTTTGCGAATTGCCATCCACTGTGTCCTCTGCGGATTTTCGATCGAGTTCCTCCAATGTACGGTCAAACTCCTCGCTTGCCTTCTTGACTCGCAGGCGTACCAGCCCCAGGGAACTGCGCTGATCGAAAATAACGACCAGAATGACTCGCCCACCGACGATGGAGATGTGGATATTGTCCTTTTCTCCTTCGTGAAAAAGAATGGAAAATTCCTTTTCGCCGATCAGCTTCGCCAACCCCCCTGTCGCTGCGATATTGCCGGCAGTCAGAGAAGCCAGACTGGTAGTATCCAAATGCTCCGTTTCGCCTGTAGCAGCAATCAGCTGCCCATTGCGATCGACCAGGAAAACCGCCTTGCCATTGGATTCGCGCAACAACTTGTCCGCGATCTCAACGATCCGCTGATATTCCTCATCGTACATAACCAAGGAGGACTGGTAACCTAACATGCCTCTGCTCCCGCGATAAGTGTCAAAGCCAAGGGACTATATAACATCTATAGTTGGCACGATCAAGATTTTTGAATTTTCAAATATTCCTGCAAAAACCGCAAGAGGGAGATCGTCGCGGACTTCCCTGGCATGCGACAGACCAAAAACAGATGCAAAAAAACGCCCAACATGGCGGAAGGTTTCCTGTCATTACTAAAGAATTTATCTGCGACCGAACATTCGTATTTCTGACCGGCATTTGACGGCGACTAAAGTGCGAAACTCGGCCCCTTGGCAACAGGAATTTCTGCTATGCCCTTTTGCTTTTCCCGGCCGCACACCCATTACAAGAAAAAACTCCCGACGGAGCCCGCCGGGAGTTTTTCTCAGGTGTTGGGATTTTACTTGCCGCCGCAGTCGGCAGGCATCTCGGACAGCTTGCGATACAGATCGAAACGCCTTTTGGTATCGCGATTGGCCTGGTCCATAAGTCGGGCTGCAGCTTCAGGATGCAACTTTTTAAGGACCCGATACCGGTTTTCGCTGTATGCATAATCCTCAAAAGAAATAGACGGCTCCTTGCTGTCGAGCTGCAAGGGGTTCTCGCCTTTTTCAAGCAGAGTGGGATCGAAACGATACAGAGGCCAATGTCCGGAACTTACCGCTTTCTTGCAACCGTCCACCGCTTCGGTCATCTTGATGCCGTGAGCAATGCAGTGGCTGTAAGCCAGAATCAACGAGGGCCCGTCGTAGGCCTCGGCTTCGATAAAAGCCTTGACGACCTGGGCCGGGTTGGCCAAAGAGACCTGGGCAACGTAAATGTTGCCGTAGGTCATGGAGATCATGCCAAGATCTTTTTTCGGCATGCGCTTGCCGCCGGCGGCAAACTGGGCCACGGCCCCAAGGGGAGTGGCCTTGCTGGCCTGGCCGCCGGTGTTCGAGTAAACCTCGGTGTCGAGCACCAGGGCATTGACATTACGTCCCGATGCAAGAACATGATCCAGACCACCATAACCGATATCATAGGCCCAACCGTCGCCGCCGATGAGCCACACTGACTTTTCGACCAGGTAATCGGCCACGGACAGCAGCTGGCCCGCCTCTTCCTTGTCGCATCCCTTGAGAATATCCTTCAACTGGGCCACACGCTTGCGCTGAGCCTCGATATTTTCCTGGGTCGACTGGTCCGCATCCTTGATCTCGGCCATCAATGCTTTGGCGGCACTGCAGCTTTCGCTGGCGCAGGACATGATTTTGTCGAGCAGTTCATAGGCATATGCCTTGAATTTATCGACGGCGAGACGCATGCCGTAACCGAACTCGGCGCAATCCTCAAACAGAGAATTGTTCCAGCTGGGACCAAGTCCATCCTTGCGTACGGTCCAGGGCGTGGTAGGCAGGTTGCCGCCGTAGATGGAAGAACAACCCGTGGCATTGGCCATCAACAGGCGATCCCCGAACAACTGGGAAAGCAGCTTGACAAAAGGCGTTTCGCCACAGCCGGCGCAGGCGCCGGAGAACTCGAACATGGGCGGCAACAGCTGACTACCCTTGACCGTAGCACGACTGAACAGAGCGGGATCGGTATCGGGCAGTTCGAGGAAGAAATCCCAGTTTTTCGCCTCCTGCTCACGCAGCGGCGGCTGGAACGCCATATTGATGGCTTTGCGACTCGGATCTTCCTTGCTCTTTGCCGGGCAGTTATGCACGCAGGCGCCGCAACCGGTACAATCCTCGGGGGCCACCTGCAGGGAATATTTCAAGCCTTGCAGATCCTTGCCCTTCGCATCACACGATTTGAATGTCGCGGGCGCGTCTGCCAACTTGTCGGCAGCATAGATTTTCATGCGAATGGTTGCATGGGGACAGACGAAAGAACAGATACCGCACTGAACACAGATTTCAGGATCCCACACGGGAATATTGATGGCTATATTGCGCTTTTCGTACTGCGAGGTCGCCACAGGGAAGGTACCGTCAGCCGGAATCGCAGACACCGGCAGCTCATCACCCTTGTTGGCGATGATCTGCGCGGTCACCTCCTTGACAAAGGCCGGGGCATGAGGACCCACAGGGGGCTTCATCGTGAGGGAGCTGTCGACCTTGGCCGGCACATTCACTTCGTACAGATTGGCCAGGGCGGCCTCAACGGCCTGATAGTTCATGTTGATGACTTTTTCCCCGCGCTTGCCGTAACTCTTGACGATAGCCTGCTTGATCTGCTCAACAGCCGTTTCGAGCGGAATAATGCTGGAAATGGCAAAAAAGGCAGTCTGCATGATGACATTAATACGCGGTCCAAGACCGATTTCGTTCCCCAGCCGCACACCATCGATAACGAAAAACTTGAGCTGTTTGTCGATGATGTCTTTCTGCACTTCGGCGGGCAGCTGCTCCCAGACCTCGTCCTTGCTGTAGGGGCTGTTCAACAGAAAAGTGCCGCCTTTCTTGGCCTTGGCCAGCATATCGTACTTCTCCAGGAAGGAGAAATTATGGCAGGCCACGAAATCCGCACTGTCGATGAGATACGGAGCACGAATGGTCTGCTTTCCGAAACGCAGATGACTGGTGGTGACACTGCCGGCCTTCTTGGAATCATAGACAAAATAGGCCTGCACATTGTTGTCGGTGGTTTCACCGATAATCTTGATGGAGTTCTTGTTGGCTCCGACGGTACCATCGGAACCAAGGCCGTAAAACACGGCGGAATAGAGACCATCGTGAACCAGTTTGAAATCCGTGTCGGCCACCAGATTGCTGCCCGTCACGTCATCGACGATACCGACGGTGAAATGATTTTTGGGTTTGTCCTGAGCAAGATTATCGAAAACCGCCTTAACCATGGCGGGGGTGAATTCCTTGGACCCGAGGCCGTAACGTCCGCCAACGATGGTCGGATAGTCCTGCAACTCTACCAGCCCGTCGCTCATGGCTTCACCTACCGCGGTGCGCACAGCCTGGTAAAGAGGCTCACCGAGAGAACCGGGCTCTTTGGTACGATCGAGAACGGCGATTTTCTTGACGGTGGCGGGCAGGGCCTGCGCAAAGGCTTCCACGGGGAAAGGCAGGAACAGCCGTACCTTGAGCACCCCGATTTTTTCTCCTTTGGCGTTCAGGTATTCGACCAGTTCGTGTACGGTATCGGCACCGGATCCCATAACGACGATGACACGCTCGGCATCGGGAGCGCCGACATAATCGACCAGCGAATACTGACGTCCCACACGCTTGGCGAACTTGTCCATCTGGTCCTGAAGAATGGCGGGGACCTTTTCGCAATAGGCGTTGACGGTTTCACGTCCCTGGAAATAAACATCGGGATTCTGCGAAGTCCCCCGAATTTTGGGACGCTCCGGCGACAAAGCACGTTCACGGTGCGCACGCACCAGGTTGTCGTCGATCATAAAACGCATGTCGTCCTTGGTCAGCTCCTCGACTTTCTGGACCTCATGCGATGTCCGGAAACCATCGAAGAAATGCAGGAAGGGCACGCGCGCTTCCAGAGTTGCGGCCTGGGCAATCAGAGCAAAGTCCATGACCTCCTGGACATTGTTGGCTGCCAGCAATGCCCACCCGGTCGAGCGGGTGGCCATAACATCGGAATGATCCCCGAAAATGGACAAGGCCTGACAGGCAATCGCACGCGCCGATACGTGAAACACGGTCGGCGTCAATTCCCCGGCTATCTTGAACATGTTGGGAATCATCAGCAACAAGCCCTGGGAAGCGGTAAAGGTCGTGGTCAAGGCTCCGGCCTGAAGCGAACCGTGAACGGCACCGGAGGCACCGCCCTCTGATTGAAGCTCTACCACATCGGGAACAGTTCCCCAGATGTTGTCCTCATTCAGCGCACTCTTTGCGTCGGAGATTTCCCCCATGTTGGACGAGGGCGTAATCGGATAAATAGCAATAACCTCATTGGTGGCATGTGCAACATGCGCAGCGGCGGTATTGCCATCGATAGTCACCATTTTTCGTGACATTTGTTCCTCCTTGTGGATCGTCTCGATCTTTTAACTGAATTACTGTTTTAATCACGTTCCGGGTGAGGGCAAACCTTATCGTCACTCACATGCCACCTGGCTGCATGGCAGGGAGAGCATTTACTCGATTAAAAGAAGCGTATCTTTTGCAGGTCAGCTGTTGTCATGCAAAACATTTGCCTGTTTGCTGGAACTTACAGTTCCCGGCGGCCTTCCACGGCATGATTGACCGTCGCCTCATCAACAAATTCCAAGTCGCTGCCGGTGGGAATACCATGCGCCAATCGCGTCACCTTGATCCCAAGAGGGCGTATGAGTTGCGCCAGATAAAGCGCCGTGGCCTCGCCTTCCACGTCGAAGTTCGTTGCCACCAGCACTTCCTTAACAGTGTTATGCTGCAACCTTCTGAGCAAACCGTCAATCTTCAAATCATCCGGCCCGACCCCATCCAGGGGAGATAGTGATCCATGCAAAACATGATATCGTCCCCGAAAAGATCGACTGCGTTCGATGGCGATAACGTCCTGCGGCTCTTCAACGACGCAAATCAGCTGATCATCTCGGCCCACATCGGTACACAATGGACAGGGGTCTTCCTCGGTAAAATGGAAACAACACGAACAAAACCGGGTTCTTTCTTTGAGCTCTTTGATAGCCTCCGCCAGAGCCATGGAATCTTCGCTATTCTGCCGTAAAATAAAAAGAGCCAACCTGGCAGCGGTTTTACGCCCTATACCGGGCAGCTTGGCGAGCTCCCCGACGAGTCGATTAAAAGATGGGGTAAATTTTACCATGTTGTTTATAGTCGTGACAATCCATTCTGAAATAACGTTCTATTCTTTTTTCAGGATAAAAAATTTTTTTTGCCCTCAGCAAACACAAAGAGGGGCGTTTACATCAAGCCGGGAATATTGAGTCCGCCCGTCACTTTACTCATTTCCTGCTGGGCCATATCCTGACTCTTCTTGAGAGCTTCATTCACGGCAGCCAGGACAAGATCCTGAAGCATTTCAACATCTTCCGGATCTACGACGCTGGCTTCAATTTTAAGATCGACCAGTTGCTGCCGGCCGTTCACGACAGCCGTCACCATTCCGCCACCAGCCGAAGCCTCGACCTGCCGGGTTTCCAGTTCCTGCTGCATGCGCTCCATCTTCTGCTGCATGAGTTGCGCCTGCTTCATCATGTTACCTAAACCTTTAGCCATATCAACAACCTCCCAAGCCCTCTATAAAGCGGCTATCGTCTTTTTTGAAGAATTTTTGTTGTATCAATCAGAAATTACTGTCTCAATTTTGATCCCCGTGTTCCAGGCCTGACCCTTCTTTAAGAGGCTTGACTTGCACGACCTCTCCTCCGAGAATCTTCTTTGCGGCCTGAACGGCGGGATGCCCCAAGGCCTCTTCTCGGACCAGATTGCGTTGCGTGCTCTCGCGAGCCTGCCGTTCCTCGGCCAGAGATGGCGGCGCCTGGGTTTGATCCCGATCACGAATCGGTACGACGCGCAAAGAAATAGATCGACCGTAAAAATCCTCAGCGATCTTCGTAAAACCAGTTTGCAGATCGGAATCCTGCATCTGCAAATAATGGAAAGACCCTTCGACAAAGCCCAGCTCAACAACCGGCAACTCCAGAGTCAGAAGGCGCCCGTGTTCCAGAACGCCACCCAGGAGCGGTCGTTCCTTGTTTATACGCTGAACCAGCGACTGCCAATCCTGACGAAGAGCACCATCCCGGCCTGCTTTCGAGCCAGGCGAAGGGGAGGCGTTTTCCCGAACGGACAAAGCGGGATCGGTCGATTGGTCTCCCGCCGGCCCCGAAGACTGCAACTCTCTTGAAGGCGCCCGGCCGGGCTCGTTCGTTGGCATCCTTTCCGGCGTCGCCGCTCCCGCCTCGAAACGTCGTTGCATATCCTCCATGCGGCGCACCAGCGTTGCAACCTCCCGACCGGCGGGCAGATGTGCCAGACGCACAAGCGTCATCTCCAGAACCAGCCGAGGAAAGGGAGAACTCGCAAGCTCTCCTTCGGTGCGCAGCAGAACGGTCACGGTCCGCTCCAGATCTTCCAAATCCACAGCACTCACCAGCTGCCGAAGCTCATCCAGTTCATCCGCCGTACCATCGAGCAACCCGTCCGGCTCCGGAACAACCTTCAGAATAACCAGTGCGCGCAGGGTTTCCACCAATTCACGACAAAACTGCCGGAAAGAGTGTCCCAGGTCGTCAACCCGTCGCACACCATGCAAGACCCTGCGGCTGTCATGCTCCAGCAGCCCACTGAGGGTTTCCATCAGCAACCGTCGGTCAACCATGCCCAGCAACCCCTGGACATCTTCATCGGCAACCGTTTCGCCACAAAACGCTATGACCTGATCGAAAGTCGACAGCGCATCACGCATACTGCCTTCACCACGTTTTGCCACAAGCCCCAGCGATCGCTCGGAAATTTGAATTTTTTCCGCCTCAGCCATCTTCCCCAAGTGCGCAATGATCGATGACAAGGGTATTTTCCGGAAGTCAAAACGCTGACAACGCGACAAAATCGTAATGGGTATCTTGTGCGGCTCGGTTGTGGCAAAAATAAATTTGGCGTGCTCTGGAGGCTCCTCCAATGTTTTCAACAAGGCATTGAAAGCATTGATGGAAAGCATATGGACTTCATCGATAATAAAGATCTTATAACGGGAACGCGAAGGAAGATAGCGGATATTCTCCCGGAGTTCGCGAACGTCATCCACCCCGGTATTGGAGGCGCCATCGATTTCGAATACGTCCAACCCCTGGCCGGCAGAGATTTCGCGGCAGGACTGACAGACGTTGCAGGGCTGCGGCGACAACCCCTGCTCACAATTCAAAGCCTTGGCAAAAATGCGCGCAGCAGAGGTCTTGCCCACGCCACGCGCACCTGTGAAGAGAAAGGCGTGATGGATACGCCGGGTCTTTATGGCGTTGCCCAGGGTTTGGCTGACGTGTTCCTGCCCGACCAGGTCCTCAAAACTCTGGGGCCGATACTTACGAGCCAGTACCAGGTAAGACATGAAGTGCAAGGATCTCCGTATACATTGGAATGCAGCCGGCGGGACAAAAAAAGGCATTGCCGACACAAGTGACAGCCAGGCTGACCCGCGGCACACGGCTGAGGCCGTTACCGCTGCTCCCTCCCGGGCCTGACGGGGTTGGCGGCCGTCCGTTGCGCAGGACCCGGCTGTCACTTCTATCGGCAAAACCCGATCGAAAGGTCATTATTAAATGGCGGAGAGGGAGGGATTCGAACCCTCGGTACCTTGCGGTACACACGATTTCCAATCGTGCACCTTCGGCCTCTCGGTCACCTCTCCGCAGGTTGGGCAGAATACAACAACTGGCCTGACAATGTAAAGAGTTTTTGTCACCCCTTGTCCATTCATAAAACAGTCAGCGGTATCCAGTTTCTGAAATACGCCGCCTTTGCCGAACACTTTTGTCCGGACTGAAAAATCGTGAATAGATTAAGGGCCACGCTTCACCACATGAAAGTTTTTCACGCAAAAGTTGATGCCCTGTCGTTTGATTGACGCAAGCAAAAGGAGGTATAATACGAAAAGGTCAAAGAAAGGAGGACAATATGGCTACGGCAATGAGCGAACAAAACAGAATATTGGCCCTGGAAAACCTCGAAAAAATTGCCCGGACCTATACCCGCCACATGATGGGCCCCCACCTCCCCGGCCACCAGGAAGAAGCGATCATGCTGCTGCAAAAGCTGAATAGCGCGGTCAAGGAGCTCGACAACATCGAAGGCTGCGAGCAGCCTGTCGGTCATGTGCATAAATGGCAGGAGAAAAACTCTTATATGTAAGGTGGCGCCTCCCGTCTCCGAACAAGGAAAATCGAAACACGCCGACCGACATTGCAACCAGGAAGCTTAATCGACACGCGAAGACATTTGAGCCGGCACTAAAAAAGGGTTCGCGACCCGAGATCGCGAACCCTTTTTAAATTCACTGTCCGAGAGGTTGACTCACTCACGAACAGGCAAAAGCGGGTTTAAATTTTTACCACATTGGACGACTGAGGACCCTTTTGGCCCTGCACAACATCAAAGCTGACCCGGTCGCCTTCAGCCAGAGACTTGAAGCCTTCAGCCTGAATAGCCGAGAAGTGAACGAACACATCGGGGCCATTGTCCTGCTCGATGAAACCAAAACCTTTTGCGTCATTGAACCACTTAACTGTACCTTCTGCCATTTTTCTTCCTCTTTCCCCCGTAGGGGTGTGTTGGTTGTGCAGGATTTGCGCTGTCCTTAAGTAAAAAAGCCACACATCCCAAGAGGTCTGTGCGGCTGGAAATCGACTGACGATCAATCTGCTCGACAAGCAAATCTACACAAACTTACTTAAGTTGCACTTTTTTACCACACATCCCCGGGAAAAAGCAACGGTTATTTTTTAAAAAAACATTCAAATACTGCTTGCTTGCCGCTCCTGGTGTGCAGCTACCGAAAGATTCGAAAAAAGTGGTCTTTTCAGCTATTTCAGCCATGAGGAGCCAGAAAACCAAAGGGATAGGTCGGAATGTTACGCAGCACGCCATAAAGCAGAATAAGGAACCATATACCAAAAATGGCTACCGGAGACAGCTTTTTTTCATCAAACAGAATGCGGGTGGGGCCGAAAAAAAGACGACTCACAAGGTTGACAAGAAGGAACGGAACGGACGCAACCATCATCATGTTGTATCCGAAAGCGGCAACGAATCTGCCATGCAACAGGTGGCGCAGAGCCCTGGTGGAACCGCACCCCGGACAATACACCCCCGTCAGGGCCCGAAATGGACAAGGGGGAAACCATCGACTATCGGCAGGACTGTAGAATACCAAAAGGCCGACTGCCACCAGGCAGACACCGATCAATGTGAGAGACCGCCTTGCCAACAGGCATTTGCAAACCGACCGCCAAATCGCCGAAAAATGGATCTTCGTGACATGCGACAAGCCCGGTCACCCTCCCAGGACAGCGGCAAATACCATTATCCCGAGATACAACAGCATAAACACAAATCCACTTAAAAAACCGACCCATACCCACTTTTTTGCCAACCGAGAAGCTTGACGAGCCCCCGTAAGGTCGCCAGCCTGCTCTTTACCGTTGACCTGAGCTGCATATACGATCGATACGATTCCGAAGGGCAGGCAACAAAACAATGTCACCAGAATGGCTTGAACCAGATAGTTGGGTATGGTGTTTACCGAACTCCCCGCTCCGGCCCCCAGCAAGGATTGGCGAACACCGCAATGAGGACAGATCTCCGCTTTAAGGTGAATCTGCTTGCCACATTCCGTGCAGAACTTACCCGTAGATATTTCTTCTGTCATGAAAATACCTCCTAATGCAAAAAAAACATTTTATAACGGCATATGTAGTCATTCAAAATACTTCAAACAACAATTAAAAACAATTACTTTCGCCCATTCGACTCTCTGGTTTTCGCTCTCACCCTTTTTTCCCGCGGCACAACAAATCACCCGCCCTCCAAACAAGGGCTGTTACACAAAAAGGCCGGGGACTCCCGGCCTTTTACAGAAAAAAATGAAAGGAAACGCTACTCAATCTCGATTTTGCGTTTCTTTTGTTTGGCGGCCTCCGTCTTGGGAATGCGGACTTCGAGCACACCATCCTTGAAAGACGCTTTGGCCTGATCCGAAAGGACCTCTCCAGGCAAACGTACAGAGCGGGAGAAACTGCCATAGGACCGCTCAATACGATGATAGTCCTTACGCTCGAGCTTTTCTTCCGCCTTTTTCTCTCCACTGATTGTCAGCAAATCATCGGAAATATCCACCTCGACGTCTTCCTTGCCAATGCCAGGCAGCTCGGCCTTGACCACCACCGCATCCTCCTCCTCGTATATATCGAGAGAAGGCGTCACCTGCTGCATCCGCGGGAGATTGAAACGCGGCATCCACATGGGAGAAAAAAAGGGCCGGTTGAAAAAATCCCCGAACCAACGCTCCATTTCCTCAAAGGGAGAAACCAATTCGGCTTTTTCAGGAACCATTACTTCTTTTTCCTCATGTTTTTTGTCTTTTTTTCCCATATTCCTACCTCCCAGATTGAGTAAGAAAAAGATTTTTCGAACACCTGACGAACTCTTCACCCCACTGAAAGGCAACGAAAAACTTTTGCCCCCTGGAAAGGATAGCAACAAAAAAAACACTGGCAACCAGATTGTCAGGTCCGGCCGACATAAAAAACGCCACCCTTTCGGGGATGCCGGGCCCCATTGATCCGGCAATGAACGCAACTTTATCCGTTCAAAAGGGACTAAATATGAAAGAAATCGGGAATTCCCTGCAGCCATCCTCTGCACGGCTAGCCTCCCCGTACCTGAATATGATATGAGGTTAGAGATTGCCTGGACAATGGATGCGCGTATGAAAATCAGTATTAAACATCGTCTTTACCTTGCTTTCCTCGCGGCCACCGGCCTCGTGGTCATAAGCATGTTCCTTATCACCAAATTCAGTTTCCAACGCAGCCTGTTTCGCTACGTCAACACTGTCGAGCAGGAACGTCTGTTGCGCCTGGAAAGCCTCCTTATAAAAGGTTACGAAAAACAAGGAAATTGGGGCTTCCTAACAAGTAACAGGAGATTGTGGAAGCACTTTCTGATTTCCAGCCGTCATGAACCTCCCTTCTCCCCCCTTTGCCTTGCAGAAAGAGACAGACGACTGCCCTCCCCATCCGGCTCTCCTCCTCCTCCGGAAGGATTGCCGGGCGCGCCATCGCCGATGCATCAAACCTTCGAATGGCGGGTCAGCCTGCTTGACAGCGAAAAAAAACCTATATATGACTCCCTCGTGCCTGGGCCCTCACCAACTTACAACCCACTTGTCGTCCACAATCAAACCGTCGGCTACCTCGGATTAAAACCCCCGAAGATCATTATCGACTCTCATCAGCAACGGTTTGCGCAGGAGCAACATCACTCCATGACCATTATTTCCCTGGTGGTAGCAGCAATGAGCGCCCTGCTATCTTTGCCGCTTTCCAGGCGTATGGTAAAACGCATAACCACCCTGGCCTCAGCAACTCATCAATTAAGCACCGGAAGCTACGACATCCGGGTCGATGAAACAGCCAGCGATGAACTGGGGCAACTGGCACACGATTTCAACTCGATGGCTCAGACCTTGAAAAGCAATCAGGCTATGCGCCGTCGCTGGGTAGCCGACATCTCCCATGAACTCCGCACCCCCCTGGCAATTCTTCGCGGAGAGATCGAAGCGGTGCAGGACGGGATTCGCACACTCTCCGACCAGACCCTTGACACCCTGCACGGCGAGGTCATGCGTCTGGAACGATTGGTTGGCGATCTTTATGAACTATCTCTCAGCGATATAGGCGCCATGCAATACCGAAAGACGAATATAAATCTTTCCAACGTCCTGCTTCAGTCCGTTGAAGCCCATCGCACCCAGTTTGCCGAGAAAAGCCTTTCCATGCAAACCAGAAACATACCCAAAAACCTTCCCGTTCTCGGCGATGCGGAACGCTTGAGACAACTCTTCTATAACTTGCTGAAGAACACCCTTCACTACACCGACGAAGGGGGCCAATTACAGATTACCGCCAACATCCGTAAAAACACGATCCAGCTCGACTTCATGGACTCTTCACCAGCCGTTCCTGACGAATCTATGGGCAAGCTTTTCGATCGATTTTATCGGGTTGAAAGGTCCCGAAGTCGTGAACATGGTGGAGCGGGACTTGGTCTTGCATTATGCAAAAACATTGTCGAAGCCCACAACGGCAGCATCGAAACTCGCCCCGCCCCCCTTGGGGGCCTCTGGATCGCCATTACCCTGCCACTGAATGGACGAAAGCCATGAACAACCGGATACTGATTGTCGAAGACGAAGCCAGGCTGGCCTCCTTGTTGGCCGATTACCTCAGACAGGCAAATTTCGCCCCTCACATTGTTGCAGATGGCTTGGAAACCGCTCCCTGGGTAAGAGAGAACCATCCTGCACTGATCCTCCTCGACCTCATGCTTCCCGGCAAGGACGGCATGGATATCTGCAAAGAAATTCGCAGCTTTTCCAATGTTCCGATCATAATGGTTACCGCCCGCATCGAGGAAATAGACCGACTTCTCGGATTGGAGCTGGGCGCCGATGATTACATCTGCAAACCCTTCAGCCCCCGAGAGGTCGTTGCCCGCGTCAAAGCTGTGCTGCGCCGCAGCGGCGGCCAGACAACCCTCCGCACCAAAGGACTGCTGCTGGAAGAAGCCAGCCTCCAAGCCAGCTGGAATGGCCGCAAACTCGACCTGACATCCGTTGAATTCAAGCTTCTCCAACATCTGGCTGCCCACCCGGGACGAATTTTCTCCAGAGAACAACTCATGGACCGCATCTATGCAGACCGGCGCATCGTATCCGATCGCACTATCGACAGCCACATCAAGAAACTGCGCAAGAAAATTGAAACCGCCTCCCCAGGGGAAGATCTTATCCGGTCGGTGTACGGTGTAGGATATAAATTCGAGATGGAAAGAGAATAGCAGCGCACGTTGAGTGCCTTGTTTCAGTCCAAAAACCACAGATGTATAAATCCAAAAACTTCACCGGACTTCCGCAACAGGAAACCATAGGCTTTCTAATGCCTCAAGGGACCAAACTTCTCTAGCAAACCATAAAAAAAACCCCCGAGGCTAACCTCAGGGGCTTCATTTCATCTGCCGTCATCCGAATCGGAATCCGGACAAGGCTTCATAAGTCGTTTATCCGCTTATTCATCTCGTTCGTAATCTACGACCCGCTGAGCGACCGACTTGATGCTCAGAAGATCGCTATAGTTGATGTTGTTGCCGAGATAGTTGTTGCCATCCGTACCGCAACCGAGGGTCAGTGAAGGCGGAAGCTTGTTGTAGATGAGACCGATGCTGCCGTGAACCGCAGGCTGATTCAGGAGCACGCGATTAGCCGGGATTTCCAAGGCGAATTTTTCGAGGACTTTTTCATCCTGGGCATGGACGACGGCAGTATGACCGGCGCCGCCCCAGCGGAGCTGGCTCTTGGCTGCTTCGATTGCTTCGTCGGTGTTGTTGTAGCTGATATAGCCGAGAACCGGGGAAAGTTTTTCATGGCTGAACCAGTCCTCGGGACCGATGGTCTTGAGGGGCACGAGGAGCAGCTTCGCATCTTCGGGAACCTCGAAACCTGCGAGTTTGGCGATCGCCTGGGGAGACTTGCCGACGATGGCCACTGCCGGAACGCCCCTTTCCTTGTCGAACATGACGGCTTCGAGCTTCGCCTTCTCTTCCTCGTTGACCAGATAGGCGCCGCGCTCGACCAGCATCTTAACCGCTTTGTCGGCAACTTCCTTGTCGTCGAAGATCATCGACTGGTCGGAGGAGCAGATGGTGCCGTTGTCGAAGGTCTTGGAAGCGATAACGTTGTTGACCGCAACGCTCAGGTTGGCGGATTTCGAAACGAAAACGGGGGTGTTGCCGGCACCGACGCCGATGGCGGGATGACCGGAGCTGTAGGCGGACTTGACCATGGCGTTACCGCCGGTAGCGAGGATCAGGTTGACGCCTTCGTGTTTGAACAGCAGGTTGGTGGCTTCGATGGAAGGTTCTTCGATCCACTGGATGCAGTTCTTGGGAGCGCCGGCGGCAACAGCGGCATCATACATGACTTTGGCCGCTTCGCGGCTGCACTTCTGGGCGCGGGGATGGAATGCGAAGATGATCACGTTACGGGTCTTCATGGCAATCAAAGACTTGAACATGACGGTGGAAGTCGGGTTGGTGGTCGGAGTAGCGGCCGCCAGCACGCCGAAAGGTTCGGCGACATACTTCACACCTTCTTCTTCTCTGATCACGCCGACGGACTTCTTATCTTTGAAGTACTCGTAAACCACGTGAGCGCCAAGGTGGTTTTTGATGGCTTTGTGATCAGCACGACCGATACCGGTCTCTTCAACGGCCAATTCGCCAAGCTTTGTTTCGTTTGCAACGCTGGCCTCGTCCATTGCCGCGGTAATCTTGTCGACCTGTTCCTGGGTATAACCCTTGAATTCGTCGGCAGCCTTTCTTGCATTGGCTACCAATTGATCGATCATTTCCTTAGCCATACCTAATCCTCCTAGTCTTTGTTGTTGATTGTTCACCTTACCCAAACTTGAAAAACGCATAAACAAAGCGCCGCCACACGAAACTTCGCATGGATGAGCGGCTGATTATCCGGGCCGCCGCATGCGCAGGCCAACCATCCTGCCGTGCCTCAGGTATATGAACAATAAGGGCGAGCTTGGATTAACCGGCATACCTTTCCGGGCGACCGACCCCTGTCGACACCCGGAAGGACCGTTAAAACATCGTGTTACGACAACGTCCAAGCTTGCAACACAGCTATTTATAGCAGAGTGAAGTATACCTTGCAAGCAAATTATTCCATGTGAAACGCCTGATATCAGCGACGCCAGAAGGCCCTTTTCCAAGGACAAAATCTTCCTTTCGATCCGCTGTTTTTTTCTGCCGCATACCCGATTTTTTTTTCGAAAAGAAATCGATACCGTCGCAAAAAAATGCGCGCCGGTCAGGAGGGAAAAACCGTGCGCGCCAAGGATTGGACTATGGTGGTTGCCAGTGAGTCCCATTTGATTTTCAGCTTACCACCCCCCTTCGACTTTGCAACCCGGCGGGTATAAAATCTCCCGCCCCCCGATCCACCCCCCTCTGTACCTTTTTCAATTACGATAACTATAAAACCTGGTTATGTTTTTTAATGATATCTTATTCCGGGTCCCGTCTTAAAATTCCCCCAAAACGGCTTTTTTCATCACTTACCGCTATTTGAAGTTTTGGTAATTCAACAATTCCAAAAGTTGTTTCACTCCCGGATCGCCTATTTGCATAAAAGAAACTCCACTCATTTTTAAACCGATCATGCGCTCTGCAGCCATCTCTTCACGACAAAAAAATCCGCACCCGAAGGTGCGGACCTGAGATATTTCTGGTGGAGCTGATCGGGCTCGAACCGCCGACCTACGCGTTGCGAACGCGTCGCTCTCCCAACTGAGCTACAGCCCCGAACTTGTTTTCAGATCAACTGAATGGCCGATGCTTATCCATAACCTGAAAGGAAGGCGGCGCTTCGGGCAAGCGCAGAACGAACCGCGCCCCCCGCTCCGTATTCTGCACCTCGATTTCCCCCCGATGATGCTCGACAATGCGATGCACAATGGGCAGGCCAAGGCCTGTCCCCTGCTTGCGGGTGGTAAAAAAGGGATTGAAGATATTGCGCAGAATATTCGCAGGGATTCCACCACCGGTATCTTCCACCTCCACCGCCACTGCCCGGTCTCCACGCAGGGAGCTGCGATAAATTCTCACTACCAGCACCCCGCCGTCACCCATGGCCTGCCGGGCATTGTCGACAAGATTGACCATCACCTGGCGAAGCTTTTGTTCATCGCCCTGGATAGCAGCAACATCATCGCTGAACTCCCTTACAAGACGCACATTCGACTCCCGGAGGACATCCTCCTCCAGAGCCAGAACCTCCTCGACTATTTTGACCAGATCGCAATCCGCGATACACAACATTTGCTTTTTGGAAAACCCGAGAATATTGGTCAGCATCTCCTCCATTCGACGCACCTCACGAACGACGATCTCGCTGTATTCCTGTTCTCGAGTACCCTCGGGAAGAGTCCGTGCCAGACGCCGGGCAAATCCCCCAATGGAAACAAGAGGATTTCGCAACTCGTGGGTAACGGAAGCCGCCGTCTCTCCCAAAGCAGCCATTTTCTCTCCCTGAATAAGGCGCTCCTGGGTTTCGCGCAGGTCCCTGTGAGAGGTTTCGAGACGGTGCAGGAGCATGGAGTTTTCCATGGCCTGCGCAGCCTGATTTCCGAACAGTTCGAGGAATCGACGCCGCTCAACCAAAGCCGTCTGAGACATGCGGGCACTGTCGACGACCAGAACCCCCAGAGCGCGACTGCGCCCCCGCAACGGCACAACCGCACAGGGGTTCAGAGCCACCGCTTCTGCCAGTCGAGCGAAAGACCCCCGAAAAGCATGCGTTTCCGTTACGAAAACCAGTTTATCCTGAGACACGGACCGGGCTATGGGATTCTCATCGGGAGACAACGGCAGACGCTGCTTGACCACCAGCTGGCAGAAGGGGTCCTGGCGTTGCTTCTCCCGAATGGCCTCGGTAATCGGAGGCAATTCCCATTCAGCATCGGCCTCAACTCTCGGGAAAAGACACCGCGCCGAATCGCGCGTCATCCCGACCATGCCCTGCAGTACGCCGCTTCTTTCGTTTGCCAGAAACAACATGGCTCGTTCAAAATCCCCGCCCCATGGAATGGTGACGGAAGAAAGAATCAGATGCATCAGATCATCCAGGCGCAAGGTGCTGTGCATTGCCCTGGAGACGCGGTAAAGCAGTGAAACTTCGTGCAATTTCCGGGCGTTATCCTGCAATAGAATCGCACGATCCGCAAAGGCCTCGATACGCTCCAGGTTTTGTGCGACCTGCGCTCCCAGGTTGGATAAAAAAGCACGGTTCGCCTCGGTATCAGACAATCCGAGGGCACCGCTGCGACCGTCCTCGGCGAAAAACAGCGTACCCATCATACGCCCCTGAAATTTTAGCGGCAATCCGACCCCTGCAGGCTTGTCTTGCGCAGCAGGCACAAAGCACAGCTGTTCAGTCCTCAATATCCTCAGACCGACTCCCGTCTCGACTTTCTCGAATTTTCCGAGATCTGCCTGCCGGTGAGATACGGTGCGCACATGGGGTTTCCCCAGCATCATAGCGCCGTGCATGGGACGCAAAATGGCGCAGGCAACGCCGCCGGCCTTTTCCAAAACCGACCATAGTGCATCCAACAGCTCCGACACTGTAGCCCCCCCTCCCAAAGCCCCTGCCAGATCGGACAGCAAGGCTATTTCATGCAACCGGGTTTGATGCTGTCTGAAATCCAGATGTTCTTTCACCAGAGCAGCAAGAACCAGGCTGCACGATTGGGCGAGCAGCAGCAATGCAGGATCTTCACGCAGAGGAGGAGGAAAAGTCAGGGAAAGGACTCCCTGGTCACAATTCGAATCGAATGCGGGAAAATGGAGGGTACCGGCTTGGGGTGCGCGGATGCAGCGCTGACCAGCAGTAGTCCATGGAGGTTTTTCACAGAAAGGAAAAAGATCCGAACCGTGCGGAGCAAGAAAGTTTTTTCCGTGTACGGAAACCTTGTCCGGCAACCAAAAAAACGCTCCAGCCAAAGGCAAGGAGCGTTGCAGTAAAGCCAGGATTTTTTCACATTTAGCCAGAGGGGCTTCATTCTCACCAGCAGCGAGGCGTAACACTTCGTGGAGAATAGTACATCCATCACAGATCATCGCACTCCCCGGATTGAAAACCCCTTTGGAAAATCAGCCGATTTTTTCTTTACGCTCCTGCTCGGTCTTGCAGTCAATGCAGAGAGTCGTCACCGGGCGGGCCCGCAATCGTTCTAAACCGATAGGCTCTTCGCAGCATTCGCATTCGCCGAAAGTCCCCTGCTCGATGCGCTCGAGGGCCTGACGGATCTTCACGATCAACTTACGCTCACGGTCACGAATGCGCAGTTCGAAATTCCGATCCGACTCCAAAGAAGCCCGATCGGTGGGGTCGGGAAAGTTACTTTGGTCGTCGGTCATCTCCGAAACGGTCTTTCCGGCATCCCGCAGAAGCGTCTCCAGTTGAGCTTCAAGGTTCTCCTTGAACTCTTTCAGTGTTTCCTGATCCATGCACTTCTCCTTGCAGTATATGAGCTTGAAAATGTAAATGAAATCGATTGTCAAGTCAACAAAAATGGATAACCGACACTACCCTCCGCCATACAACTGATGCCACAAAATTACCAGAAGCAGAACAATGCCAAGCCAGCAGGATACGATATCGTTACGCCGGACGGGAGGCGCAGCGGCCATGGCGCGCGCATCATCGCTGACACTTTGAGCAGGCACCCTCGCCAGCAGCACCTCCACCAACTCTCCAAAACGTTCATAAGCATTGGAGAGAATGATAAATTCATCTCCGGCACACAGCGTCACAAACACCCTTTTTCGTATCGTCAGCGATTCCATCGCGGTAATTTCGGCAAAATACAGGATTTTCCTGCGTCCGAAACGATGCAGCACGACCCGGTCGGGCCCGACCTCCAGCTTCCGGCTCATGCTCACCGCCAGCAACGCGGCTACCACCATGGCGATCATTCCAACCAGACCAGCCTTTATCGGCGGCTCGCCCTGAATCACGCAGACCAGCGTCAGGGTCAAAAGCAACACCAACAGCCCCCCCAGTGACCCGACAAAGGCGCGGCGGATTTTAAACTCCCCGGCAGTCCGTTCTTCCACGGAGAACCTCCTCTTCCTTCACTGCCTTGGTTTCCTGGCAGGACAATTTAACAGGAAATTCGCGTCACGCAACACTTCTGGTCACGATCATTCCGACCGGACGAAGGAACCGCTTTTTCCGCCGTGTTTCTCCATCAGGCGAATCGCGGAAACAACCATCTCCTTGTCGACCGCCTTGCACATATCGTAAATGGCCAACCCCGCAGCGGCGACAGCCGTCAAGGCTTCCATCTCGACCCCGGTCTGCCCGTTAACTCGCACCCTGGCTTCAATGTCAACCTTGCCCTGTCCCGGACAAGGAGTAAAATCGACGGAAACGGAAGTAAGAAGCAACGGATGACATAAAGGGATCAGGTCAGAGGTTTTCTTTGCCGCCATGATGCCGGCAACCCGCGCCACCGCCCAGACATCTCCCTTGGCCACCTCGCCGCTCATAATCAGCTGCAGGGTCCGCTCCTTCATATGAACCTCGCCACGGGCTACCGCGACACGACTGGTGGCCGATTTTTCACCGACTTCCACCATCACGGCCTTGCCGTTTTCATCAAGATGGGTCAAACGATCACTCATTACTCCTCCTCAAAACGATTGGGTTTCCCATGGGAACGATTCGTTCCTTAAATGAAAAGGTCATTGTGCCCACCTGCATAACACCGGGCATGGTAAATTCTGTATCATTCCAGAAGGCCGGCACGGGCAGGATTTCCGGACGATCGTGCCTTCCATGCCACACGATTCGCGGTCATGGCGCCCAGCGCGGCATGGTAAGGGAAAAAAGCCAGACTCAAGTCGCCGGCACCTTTCACGGCGCAAAGGATATCACGCAATTCTCCGGGGGCCACATCCCGGGCACTGACAAAATCGCGGGTCTGAAGTTTGAGCAGCAGCCGTGCCGGATCGCGGGTGCAACGCACTCCGGAAACAGCCATTTCTCCTACTTTGGCAATGGCTTGTTCAACAGGCAAAGATAATTCCGCGGACATCTGCCGATGGTAGGCCATGATCGCTATATACTCGAAATCAGCTTCAACGGCCCGGTCGAAATCCTGCGAAAACCAGGCCAGGCCATGGTCGGGAGCCGTCAGAACTTCATAGGGAAGGTTCACAGCAAAAGGCAGGTCGGGTCGCACCCGTCGGGCGACATCGCGAAAATCGGCGGCCAACTTCAGCAAGTAACGATTTTTCCATGCTGCCCATTCCTGAAACGACTCGCCCAATTGACTTACGTATACCCGGCCATCCTCCCCCCGGCGCACCTTGCAGAAAAGTTCACGGGGAGAAAAAAGCCGGCCGGTATCGCGCAGGCATGCGGCCAACGCGGCACTTGAAAATCCCTCGGTCTGGCGCAACACCAGATCGTCTTGCAGCAACACCCCGTCTATATCGTAACGTGCCAGATCGCGAAAAAGGTCCAGAAGCCGCTGCCGCACTTCGGAACGAAAGGGATCGAGAGCCTTGCACGGCATGATGCTCCCGCTACCCGGATCGAAACGACGACCATGCCATGCCCCATTTTCAGTCAGCGGCGTGCTCAAGGTGGTCATCCAGGCAAAAACTTTGAGACCGGCAGCATGAGCCAGGGCGGTCAGGGAACCGAGCACGTCGGCTACAACCGGCGCGGCATCGGTGGCGAAATAAACACCGGAAGAGGCCCGCGCCTCGACAAAAGGGTAAACCCGATCACCGGGACGCTGGAACACCCGGAGAATAACGGTATCGAGCCCCATGCGCCGCATGCGTGCGAACTCGGCGGCGACCTGAGGATAATTGCGGCTTGGCAGATAACTGACCTGGGCGGCCCGGATACGCGAAGCGGCGCTTGACGGCGCCACCGCTGCCAGGAACGACATCGCCATCACAAGGATCAGAAAGATACCGTTCCGCAAAAGTTTCATACGAACACCTCGTCAAGCGCCTGCTCGACGCTTCGCACGCCACGCAATTCCATACCCGGCGGCGCGTCCACAGCCTTGAGGCAGCCGGCAGGCAGGTAACAGCGATCGAAACCGAGCCGGGCCGCTTCCCGTACCCTCAATTCGGGACGGGACACCGCCCGCACCTCCCCGGCCAGGCCGACTTCACCGAACAACATGAGTTTTCCCGGCACCGGACGATTCAGATGGCTGGAGGCAAGCGCAGCGATCACACCGAGATCGGCTCCAGGCTCGGACAAACGCACCCCTCCGGCGACATTGAAAAAAATATCCTGGCTGAGCATGGACAGGCCGACTTTCTTTTCCAGCACCGCGACCAGCAGCGCCACCCGATTGGGATCGATACCGATGGCGGTACGACGCGGCTGACCGAAATTACTCGCGGAAACCAGCGCCTGCAATTCGACCAGGATCGGGCGGCTGCCCTCTAGCGTCGGAACCACCACGCTGCCGGGAGCTTCTTCAGGGCGCTCGGCCAGGAACATTTCCGAAGGATTCGGTACTTCGGCGAGCCCGCCCTCCTTCATTTCGAAAACACCGATTTCGTTGGTCGAACCGAAACGGTTCTTGACCGCCCGCAAAATCCGGTAAGGATGCCCCGCGTCGCCTTCGAAATAGAGGACCGTATCGACCATATGCTCCAGCATGCGCGGACCGGCAATGGCACCGTCCTTGGTGACATGTCCGGTGATAAAAGTCGATACGCCCCGGCCTTTGGCCAGATGCATCAGGCGGCCGGCGCACTCACGGACCTGACTGACGCTGCCCGGAGCCGACTCAAGATCGGCGGTGAAAATGGTTTGAATGGAATCGATCACCAGAAAACGGGGTTTGAGCTCACGCACCCGCTCCAGGATCATTTCGAGGGAGGTTTCAGGGACGAGAAAGAGATCGCCGGCGGATACCTTGAGACGCTCACCCCGCATCTTGACCTGGCGAGCCGATTCCTCAGCCGTCACGTAAAGCACCGGTCCAAAAGAAGCGAGGCGATCGACGGCCTGCAACAACAAGGTCGACTTGCCGATCCCCGGGTCTCCGCCAATGAGTATGAGGGATCCGGGCACCACGCCGCCGCCAAGCACCCGATCGAGCTCCGACAGGCCGCAAAGACAGCGTTCTTCATCCGTGGTCGTCACCTCGGACAAGCGCTGCATCGCCACCGTCGCCACGGAGGCTCGGCGGCGCTTGCCGGCTTGGGCCTGGCTGCGCTCCTCCACCATGACATCCCATTGACCGCAGTCGGGACACCGCCCAAGCCATTTAAGGCTCTGATAACCGCATTGCTGACAGATATAAAAGGTCTTTGCCTTCAAACGTCGATCTCCCCGGTAAGGGCGCTATTTTATGGTCTTTGACGCCGGGTGTCAATGGCACTCGATGCCGACGATGAAACCGCAGCCGCCACGACTCGGCTCGCCAAAAGCAACCTGCGGGTGGACTGAAATCCCGAACATCTGCTATATTGCTTCTCTTAGGCTACAAAAAGGCCCTGGTTATGCCGGGCCTTTTTCATCGCTAACCGGTTTGCCCGTCTTCTTTCGGGCAAAGACCGCATAATAAGAAGGATGCAAATAAAAATCATGCTGGAAAAACGCATTATCAACATCCTGCGAGACATTGTCGGCAAAGAATACGTGTCCACCGAAAAGACCGATCGCATCTGCTACTCCTACGATGCCACGCAGCAGCAGTTTTATCCCGATGTCATCGTCCGCCCCGCCGATGCGGAACAGATCAGTCTGATTCTGAAAATGGCCAACGCCGAGAACATCCCCGTCTACCCCAGGGGAGCTGGCAGCGGCTTTACCGGGGGCAGCGTGCCGACCCAGGGAGGCATCGCTCTGGTGTTGACCCGTCTGGACCGCATTCTGCGCATCGATCAGGACAATCTTATCGCCGAAGTGGAACCGGGCGTGATTACCGCCTCCCTGCAAAAAGCCGTCGAGGAAGTAGGACTCTTCTATCCGCCCGATCCTGCCTCCCTCAAATTCAGCACCATAGGCGGCAACGTTGCCGAATGCGCCGGAGGTCCGCGCTGCGTCAAATACGGCGTCACCAAAGACTATGTACTCGGCATGCAAGTCGTTACCCCCCAGGGCGACGTCATCCGCACCGGCGGCGAAACCATGAAGGGCGTCGTCGGCTACGATCTGACCAAGCTCATGGTCGGAAGTGAAGGCACCTTGGGGGTCATCACCAAAATCGTTCTCAAGCTGCTGCCCAAACCGGAAGCGAAAAAAACCATGCTGGTCATGTTCGACTCCATCGACGGAGCCGCCCGGACCGTCTCCAACATCATTCGCGGCAAGATCATCCCCACAACCCTGGAATTCATGGATGCCACGGCACTGGAATGCGTGCGCCAGAACGCCGACCTCGATATACCCGAGTCGGCCCGCGCGGTGTTGATCATCGAGGTCGATGGCGACCGCGAACTGCTGGAGCGCCAGGCGGCGCGCATCCTGGAGATCGCCGCTCCGCTGGGCGTGGTACATACCAGCATTGCGGCCAGCGACGAAGAGAGCGAACAGCTGTGGCAGGTGAGGCGCAGCGTCTCGCCCAGCCTGCGTAAAGTCAATCCGGACAAATACAACGAAGACATCTGCGTACCGCGCAGCAAACTGCCGGACATGATTCGGGCCATCGAAGCCATCTCCAACAACCTGGGAATCCCCATCGTCAATTTCGGCCACGCCGGAGATGGCAACATCCACGTCAATATCATGGTCGACCGCTCTATCGACGGGCACGAGGAAAAAGCCGAAATCGCCATCCGGGAAATTTTCGCCAAAACCCTGGAGTTGGGCGGCACCATGAGCGGCGAACACGGGGTCGGCACCAGCAAGGCGCCCTACATTCCCATGGAGCTCGACAGTGCGACGGTGGTGTATATGAAAGCCATCAAACGCGCTCTTGATCCCAAAAACATTCTCAACCCCGGCAAAATCTTTCTCGAGGACCTCTAGGTCCCGAAAGGCAACGTCCCGCATAGCGGCGACGGAACCGGAACAACGGAATTCAACCACGCGGCCCGACCGCGGCATCGGATAACACATGAGTAAACATAAGGACATCGAAGCTTACCGGAAACAGCTGCGGGAATGCGTCAAATGCGGCACCTGCCGTGCGCACTGCCCGGTTTTCAAACAGGTACAATCGGAAGCGGTAGTGGCACGCGGCAAGATATCCCTTGCCGAAGCGTTGATGAACGGCGAAGTCGAACTCGACCGTCGTCTGATCAGCGACATTTCCCAGTGCCTGGCGTGCGGACGCTGTGTCAGGAAGTGCCCCAATCAGGTACCGACAGATGAAATCATTCTCGCCTTGCGGCGCCGAATCGGTCGAGAAAAGGGCCTGACCCTTTTCGGGCGGGGGGTTTCCACGGTATTGCAGCGCCCCTGGCTGATGAATCTTCTGACACGCCTGGGACGCATGTTTTCCTGGCTGGTGTTTCGCAAGGTACCGCAAAGCAGCGGATTGCGCCTGCGCTTCCCTTCGCCCTATATCAGTCGGGATCGCACCATCCCTGAGATTGCGCCCCGGGCCTTCCGCCAGAGCCATCCCGAGTTCATCGCAGGAGACGAAGACAAGCCTCTGGTGACCTTCTTTACCGGCTGCATGATCAATCACATGCTGCCCGAAATTGGCGACGGCGTGCTGGCTGCGCTGCAAAGCCTCGGCATGAACATCCTTATTCCCAAAGATCAGGGCTGCTGCGGCCTGCCCGCCCTTTGCGCCGGTGACGGCCAGGGTGCGGCCTGCCTGGCGGATCGCAATCTCGAAGCCTTGACGGCTCACAAGGCCGATTTCATCGTTACAGCATGCGCGTCCTGCCACAGCGGCTTGACCAAACATTTCCGCGACCTTGGACCAGACCACGCCGCACTGGCCGGCAAGGTCATGGATATTCACGAGTTCCTGGTCGACCAGGGCTTTGACGAAAAGCTTCTGCAACTGCCCCGACAGGAAAACCCTCAGCCGGTCGGATACCATGTACCTTGCCATCTGCGCGAACCCGGCCTCAAAGAAGCCCCTCGAAAACTGCTGTCGGCGTTACCATCCATACGTCTGGTGGACATGAAACACGCCGGCGCCTGCTGCGGCCTCGGAGGAACCTTTTCCGTCTATCATTATGACATCAGCAAAAAACTGGGTGCCTTGAAAGCCGAAGGCATCCGCGACAGCGAAGCCGAGATCGTGGCCACAGCCTGCCCCGGTTGCATTATGCAGTTGCAGGACACCATCAATCATGCCGGCATGTCCCAGCAGGTATGTCATGTGTTGGAATTGGTGGCAGCCGACCTGAAAAATGCCGACATCGGACAGGCAAACCGAAAAGAAGCAAAGCTGCGCTGAAGGTCCGGGCATGGAAAAATTTTGGACGGGAATACTCTCGGTAATCTTTGTGGGATGGGCCGCGGCGGTGCTGGCCGTACCGGCCCATCGCTCACTGACGTATGCCGACGGCGAGACCGGTTTGGTGATTTTTAAGGGGAAAACGCACCAACAGAAATGCAGCGCATGCCATCGCAACGGCGTCTTTCCGATCATGCGGCAAGGTGCCGAAGTCATCACCATGCAAAAGATCGAGCAAGGAGATCAGTGCGGAGCCTGCCACGACGGTCGGAAAGCTTTCGGCAGCAGCGGAAACTGCAACCGCTGCCATCGACCTGCGGAAAACCACTGACCTGCACAGGCAACCGCCTTACCGATCAAAAAATCAGCCGCCGATGCCGTGCATGCGACGCTTGCCCTGACGGAAATCCTTCTCACCGATATGGTGACGTTCAGGCTTGGCGCAGGCGGCATTACGCAGGATTTCCTCCAATTCCGCATCGCTGGCGTTGCGGCGCAGAGCACTGCGCAGATCGATCTCCTCGGTAGAAAACAGGCAGGGACGGATACGGCCGTCTGCGGTGATGCGCATGCGGTTGCATTCGCCGCAGAAATGTTCCGAAACGGCGGGAATGACCCCGATATGCCCCGGGCTTTCGGGAAAATGAAACATCCGTGCCGGCCCGGCCGGACCCTGGCGTAATTCAGGCACCAGTTTGCTGACTTTTTCCAACGATTTGATGATCTCGGCCGCCGGAAACATGTTCTCCGGCGTATATTCGAGGCCGTTGCTGACAGGCATGAATTCGATGAAACGGATCTCCCAGGGCTGATCGAGAGTCAGGCGGGCAAAAACGGCAATCTCATCATCATTGACGCCGCGGATCGGCACCATGTTTATTTTGAGAGGCGTCAGACCGACGGCTTCTGCGGCATGCAGGCCTTCGAGCACTTTATGCAGGCCGGTTCGACGGGTAATTTCCAGAAAACGATCTTCGCGCAGAGTATCGAGGCTGACATTGACCCGACTAAGGCCGGCTTTGCGAAGATCAGCGGCCATATCCGCAAGCAGAATGCCGTTGGTGGTCAGAGTGATTTCAACTTTCTTGGAAATACCGGCCATGTCGCGGATAAACTCGACAATGCCCTTGCGAATCAGCGGTTCACCACCCGTTATGCGGATTTTTTTGACCCCGCAGCGAACAGCTACGGCGACGACCCGCAGCATTTCCTCGTAAGAGAGGACTTCGGCATGATCGACAGTCTCAATGCCTTCGGCCGGCATGCAGTACCGACAACGCAAATTGCAGCGGTCGGTGACCGACAAGCGCAGGTATTCTATGGTGCGGCCATAGTTGTCCTGCAATAGTTTTTTTCTCTTTTTCACGATAGCAAGGTCCCTGGCAAATCAGATATTGTATACATAATGAAACTGCGTTTTATCCTATAAATCAAACATTACCACCAAAAAGTGCGGCAGAGCAAGGGGTTTAGCAAAGCCATTAGCTTTCTCCAACAACTTTTCATGCATTTCAACTGAAAATAAGCATGAAGAACTATCCCGACATCTCTACACGCACCCAGACATTTCGGAGGTTTGCCCCATCATGAGCAAAGCACTCGGCCTTCTGTCCGGAGGCCTTGACAGTTCCCTGGCGGCCCTGACACTCAAACGTCAGGGCGTGGATGTGACCGGCATTGTTTTCGTCACCCCTTTTTTCGGAGCCGCGCGTGCACGACAAGCGGCTCGCCAGATCGACATCCCCCTGATCGTTGAAGAGATCGGAGAAATACATCTCGATGTCCTGAAGAATCCCCGCTATGGTTACGGCAAGAATCTCAATCCCTGTATCGACTGCCATGCCTTGATGTTTCAGCTCGCGGCACGGCACGTATTCAACGGCGATTTCGACTTTCTGTTTTCCGGCGAGGTCCTGGGCCAGCGCCCCATGAGCCAGAACTACAACGCCCTTCAGGCCGTTGCCAAACACGCCGGCTGCGCCGACATTATCCTGCGACCGTTATGCGCACGCTTGCTGCCCGAAACCCCCATGGAGAAACAAGGCCTGGTCGATCGCGAAAAACTCCTCGACATCCAGGGCCGTTCGCGCAAACGCCAGGAAGCCTATGCGCGCCAATGGGGGCTTACCGATTACCCAGGATCGGGAGGCGGCTGCCTGTTGACCGAAAAATCCTTTACGGGCAAACTTCGGGACCTGCTCGATCATCAACCCGACTGCACCGTCCACGACGTCGAACTGCTCAAGCTCGGACGCCAGTTCAGGCTGTCGCCCGCGGCCAAGCTGACCTTGGGACGTAACCAGGAAGGCAACGAAGCCCTGCAAGCCGCCTTGCGTCCCGGATATACCCTGCTTCACGCCACCGGATACCGTGGTCCCACGGGGCTGGTCAGCGGCCATCCCTCAGAGACCGACCTTGCCATGGCCGCCGCCATTGTCGCCGGATACGGCAAGGGACGCGATGAAGCATCGGTAAGAGTACGGCTGCAAAAAAATGGCGACGAGCGCTTTCTGGACATTGCTCCGATGAGCCAGGATCGCTGTACCCTGTTGCAGGTGGTTTGATCTCGCACCCATTCTACGCATTGACGGTTAAACTAAAAAAGCCCCCCGGATCTCTCCGGGAGGCTTTTTTGTTTTACACCGACAGGGTGGGGGGACGTTTACATCATGCCGCCCATGCCGCCCATGCCGCCCATGCCGCCAGGCATACCGGCAGGCATACCACCGGCAGGCTCTTCCTTGGGCAGTTCGGCGATGCAGGCTTCGGTGGTCAACATCAGGCCCGCCACGGAGGAAGCATTCTGCAGAGCGCTGCGAACAACTTTGGTGGGGTCGATGATGCCGGCATCGAGCATATCGCAGTACTCATCGGCAGCAGCGTTGAACCCGTAGGTATCGTCGCCACCGCGAACCTGATTCACTACGATGGAGCCCTCGGCGCCGGCGTTGGCCGAGATCTGACGCAGAGGTTCTTCCATGGCGCGTTTGACGATGTTAACGCCCCAGACCTGCTCACCGGGCAGATCCAGGCTATCCATAGCCTTGAGGCACCGGATCAATGCCACCCCGCCGCCGGGAACGATACCCTCTTCGACGGCTGCGCGGGTAGCGTGCAGGGCGTCTTCGACGCGGGCTTTCTTTTCTTTCATTTCGGTTTCGGTAGCGGCGCCGACTTTAACCACGGCAACGCCGCCGACCAGCTTGGCGAGGCGCTCCTGAAGCTTTTCACGATCGTAATCGCTCTTGGTTTCCTCGATCTGAGCGCGGATCTGCTTCACCCGGCCCTCGATATCGGCTTCGGCACCGGCACCGTCGACGATGGTGGTGTTTTCCTTGTCGATAACGATGCGCTTGGCGTTGCCGAGCATGTCGAGAGTGGCGTTTTCGAGCTTGAAGCCAACTTCTTCGGAAATCACCTTGCCGCCGGTGAGAACGGCGATATCTTCGAGCATGGCTTTGCGGCGGTCACCGAAACCGGGAGCCTTGACGGCGGCAACATTGAGGGTGCCGCGCAGTTTGTTGACCACCAGGGTGGCCAGGGCTTCGCCTTCGATATCCTCGGCGATGATCAGCAGGGGACGGCCCTGCTTGGCCACGGCTTCAAGGATATTGACCATGTCGCGCATGTTGCTGATCTTCTTGTCGTGAATCAGAATCAGCGCATCTTCCATAACCGCTTCCATGCGCTCGGCGTCGGTCACGAAATAGGGGGAGAGATAACCGCGATCGAACTGCATGCCTTCCACGGTTTCCAGGCTGGTTTCCATGGCTTTGGCTTCTTCGACGGTGATGACACCTTCCTTCCCGACCTTCTCCATGGCCTCGGCGATGATGTTGCCGATGGTGGCGTCACTGTTGGCGGAGATGGTGCCGACCTGGGCGATCTCCTTGTGATCCTTGATCGGCTTGGACAGGTCCTGCAGGCTGGCGACGGCGGCTTCCACGGCCTTGTCGATTCCGCGCTTGATTTCCATGGGATTGTGGCCGGCGGTAACCAGCTTGACGCCTTCGCGATAGATGGCCTGGGCCAGCACGGTGGCGGTGGTGGTGCCGTCACCTGCCACGTCGGAGGTCTTGGAGGCAACTTCCTTGACCAGTTGAGCGCCCATATTTTCGAACTTGTCTTCGAGTTCGATTTCCTTGGCGACGGAAACGCCGTCCTTGGTGATCAGCGGAGCGCCGAAAGAACGGTCGATGACGACGTTACGGCCCTTGGGACCGAGGGTGACTTTAACAGCATCGGCCAACTGGTTGACGCCGCTGAGAATCAGGTTGCGGGCATCCTGTGCGAATTTGATTTCCTTGGCAGACATATCTATTTATCCTCCTTTGGATTAACTACTTGCTGAGACGATGGCAATTTACTCGAGAACACCCAGGATATCGTCTTCACGCATGATCTGGTATTCTTTGCCGTCGATCTTGATCTCGCTACCGGCATATTTGCCGAACAGGACGCGATCGCCAACTTTGATATCCATGGGAAGCACGGTACCGTCTTCCAGCACCTTGCCTTTACCCACAGCCTTGACGATGCCCTGCTGGGGCTTCTCTTTGGCCGAGTCGGGGATGATGATGCCACCGGCGGTGGTGTTTTCCTCTTCGATCCGTTCAACAATGATACGATCACGCAAAGGCCTGATGTTCATTTTGCAATCTCCTTTCATTCTGCCATGATAATTTTGTGTGGGAAAAATCCCGAAAACATCCTTCGCAATATGCAAACAAAAAAAGCTCAAGTCCGTTTGCTGCCGGACCAAAGCCTTCGACTTTGGCACTGTATTAGCACTCGTTTTGAGTGAGTGCTAACAAGCAAGGCTAAGTATAATCAGCTGATTTTGAATGTCAAGGGATTTCGGCAAAAATCTGTTGCCCCATCCGCGAACAGGAAAATTATTCGCCGGACCGTATACACGAACTACAAATGAATCCCGCTTGACTTTGAGAAAGCAGGTATGTTACTTGGTTTTTAACTCATCACGAGTTCCGACAATCAGCAGGTCTCCCGTAACTGGCGTCTCGAGGTGGATCACCACCGGGGAGCGGGGCCAAAAGACCTTTTAGCCGTACGCCTGGGCCCCTTTTCAAAAAGGGCCAGGCGTTTTTTATTATCCGAAGGAGCAAATCGCCATGAGCAAAAAACTCTTTATCCCCGGACCTGTAGAAGTAAGTGCCGATGTGCTGGAAGCCATGGCCACCCCCATGATCGGCCATCGCATGAAGGAATATGCCGTTCTGCACAAGGAAGTCACCGACGGCCTGCAAAAACTCCTCAACGCCCCCGGCCCGGTATTCCTGTCGACCTCCAGCGCTTTCGGCGTTATGGAAGGTGCAGTGCGCAATCTGGTGCAGAAGCGCTGCGCCAGTTTCGCCAACGGCGCCTTCAGCAAAAAATGGCACGATGTGACCCTGCGCTGCGGCCTCGAAGCCGATCTGTTCAGCACCGAATGGGGCCAACCTGTTACGGGTGAAATGGTCGATGCGGCCCTGTCCACCGGCAAATACGATGCCATGACCGTTGTACACAACGAAACCTCGACCGGCGTCATGTCCCCTCTGGATGAAATCGCTGCGGTCATGAAAAAATACCCCGAGGTCTCCTTCATCGTCGACACCGTTTCCTCTATGAGCGCCGTCCCCCTCGACGTCACCGCCCTCGGCATCGATGTCTGCCTGGCCGGCGTGCAGAAAGCCTTCGCCCTGCCCCCGGGACTGGCCGTCTTTACAGCCACCCAGAAAGCTCTGGACAAGGCTCGCACCACTCCCAATCGCGGCTATTATTTCGACTTCGAAGAGTTCGAAAAAAACGCCGCGAAAAACAATACGCCCAGCACCCCATGCATCAGCCAGATTTACGCTTTGCGCCATCAATTGCAGAAGATGTTCGCCGAGGGGCTGGAAAACCGCTATGCCCGTCATCAGGAGATGGCCGAAGCAACCCGCGCCTGGGCATTGAAACAGGGATTCGGACTTTATGCTGCGGAAGGCGCCCGTTCCCAGACCCTGACCACCGTGCTCAATGACGGAGGCACCGACGTGGCCCGCCTCAAGGAACTGGCCGGCGAACGCGGCTATGCCATGGACGGCGGTTACGGCAAAATCAAAGGCGAAACCTTCCGCATTCCGCACATGGGCGATCTGACCATGACGGACATGGAAGAATACTTCGCGCTGCTCGAGGAACTTCTGCCCCAGGTACGCCACTGATTTCCATCCGTACCCCCCGGATGAAAAACCGGAGGCATCCTCATGCCTCGACTTTTATTTTCTCCTCAGGCCCCCTTCGGGGGGCCATTTTTTATGCCTCGGTCATTCGCCTGGCGCTTACACTGCCTTACAGGCATCCGGCACACCGGCTTCTCCCCGCCCGCCCGATCGACCATCCTTGACATCGTATTAAATTTTTAATAAATTAGCGACATTTTATTTTTGCGGTCTCAAGTCTGCAGATCCATTCCTATGGTCGAGGAGATTATATGCCGGAAGCCATCGTTTCAACCAAATACTGCGCTACCTGTGGAAAATCGCTGCATCCCCGGGCGGAAATCTGTCCAAACTGTGGAGTCAGAACCGCCAGCAGCACCAATGAGGGCGTCAATAAAGTCGCCTTGCTTCTGATCACTTTTTTTCTCGGTGGCGTCGGAGCCCACAAATTCTATGTGAAAAAATACGGACTCGGCATCCTCTACCTGCTATTTTTTTGGACCGGCATTCCCGGTCTTGTCGCTTTCGTCGAATTCATCATCTATTGCGTCAAAAGCGAAACGGAACTGCAGCAGCGTTATCCTCAGACCAACTGGGGGGCCCTTATCCTTGCCGCGGCCTTGTCGCTGGCGGCCATCGCCATGATAGGCATCATCGCGGCCATCGCCATTCCGCAATTTGCCTCGTACCGTCAAAAAGCCCACAACGCCACGGCCCTGTCGGATCTTAAAAGTTGCCGGACTGAAACCGAGGCCTACTATGCGGACAATTTCACCTACCCGACCCAAACCGGCCAGATGGTCTGCGGTGCGGCCACCGGGGTGGCCGTTTATTACTTATCCCTGGGCGGGGATGATTTTCAAATCATCGCCTTTCATCAAAACGGCGATACCGCCTATCTGACAGGGAGCGATAACACCGAAATTTCCCAAAATTCCCGAACCGAAATCGAGGACCAGATAGCCGAACAACTCGGCATGGAGGGTGGTTACGGTTTTTTTCACTTCATGGAGTAGAGTTCGTCAAACATGACAAGCTTATATAAAAGAGGCGGGCTTTTTACGAAGCCCGCCTCTTTTATGGCATCACGCCAAAATTTATCCGGGAACATCCAAAAAAAGTTCGGTAACTGGCCAAACGGGTCGTCGTTATTTACTTGCGAAAATATCGAAAAGCTGGCAAACTGAGGGCATTATACACTTAGGTGTTCCTCCATGTGCGGCGTTTGGCGAATACTCCTGTGAGCGCGGCACCGATAGGGGACTTCGGAAACGGAGTCCCCTTCCGCGTATCATGGTGGAATTCGGTATGGGTTGTCTCGCATGCTGGAACCATATTGTTATGGGAGGGGAAAAGTGGAAAACAAAATCTTTCAAACCATCTGGCTGGCACTCTTTCTGATATTGACAGGTATCCCCGGTCTCGCATGGTGCAGTTCGGAACCGCTTACCATCTATTCCGGAGCGGGATTGATGAAACCGATGGATGAGCTCAAAAACGGATTCGAAGCTCGCTATAACATTCCGGTGCGACTTATTTACGGTGGTTCCGGAGAACTGTTCGGCATGATCGCCACCCGCAAAGCGGGTGACGTTTTCATCCCCGGGGCCGAGAAGTATGTCAAGGACGCCATCAAACAGGGGCTGGTCCGGGCCGAAGGGCAACGTTCGGTCTGCTATCATGTGCCTATCATCCTGGTCCCGGCCGGCAACCCTGGCCATGTTCAATCCCTGCAGGACCTGGCCCGCCCCGGGGTGCGGATCGCTCTTGCCGATGCCAAAGCCGCGGCCATCGGCAAAGTGGCGAATGCCATTTTGAAAAAGAACGATCTGCTGGAACAGGTTGCTAAAAACGTGGTGGTAAGACCGAGCACCACCAACCAGTTGTTGATCTATACGGCAACCGGTCAGGTGGATGCCTGCATCGCCTGGGAGGATCAGGCCACCTGGGGACAGGCCAAGGGCAAAGTCGACATCGTGCGCATTCCGTCGGCTCAAAACGCCGTCAAAACCATTCCCTCGGCAGTGGTGACTTTTTCCGAACAGGCAGACAAGGCACAGCTGTTCGTCGATTACATCGCCTCGGCTGAAGGAAAGGCCCTGTGGAAGAAATGGGGTTTCCCCATCGACAAGCCGGAATGAGTCATGGGCAATCGTATTTTCAAGGCGGGCCTTGCAGGCATCACCGTATTGTTTGTCGGCATGCTGGTCTGGGCGATGCTGTCGCTCATCTTCATGCCACGCTGGTCCGAAGTGGTCGACAGCACCCTGTCCGCCGAGATGCTTTACAGCATCCGTCTATCCCTGACCACGAGTGCCGTTTCCGTCGCTGTGGTCATGATTCTGGCGGTCAGCATCGGCTATGTGCTGGCACGTTTCCGCTTTCCCGGTCACCAATTGTTGCGGACCGTGGTCGACCTGCCGATGGCCTTTCCCGAACTGGTTCTGGGGCTCTGCCTGCTGCTGCTTTTCGGCCACGAGCCACTGGCCGGGTGGTTGAAGCAGGCGGGAATCGATATCGTATTCAGCAAAACCGGCATCGCCATTGCTCAGATATTCACTGCAGCCCCTTATGCCACCCGCGTGGTTTATGCGGCCTTCCGCAGCATCAGTCCGCGCTATGAAATGGTTGCCCGCAGCCTTGGCTGCGGGCAATGGACGGCATTCTGGAGGGTGACGCTGCCCATGGCCAAGGGAGGCCTGTTCGCCGGGGCGGTCATTGCCTTTGCTCGCTGCATGGGATGTTTCGGAACCGTGCTCATCCTGGCAGGCGGTACCCGCATGTTCACGGAAACCTTGCCCATAACCCTGTATCTCAATATCTCCTACGGCAACCTGGCCATGACCTCCGGCATTTTGCTGATTCTGATTTCTCTGGCTGCGATCGTGACTTTCGAGGTTCTCAATCACGAGGTGGTCTTATGACGGTGTTGCTTGAAGTTCGCAATCTGCATGTCGATTTGGGCGAATTCAGTCTGCGCGGAGCCGATCTGGCCGTCGCGGAGGGTGATTACTGTTGCCTGATCGGTGATTCAGGGGCCGGCAAAAGTGTGCTGCTCGAAACAGTGGTCGGCAGTTTCCGCCCCCACAAAGGAAAGGTTCTGCTGCATGGCCGGGATGTAACCGACTGGCCCCCAGAGCGCCGTAATCTCGGCATCGTGTATCAGGATTTCATGCTCTTCCCCCACCTGAACGTGTTCGACAACATCGCTTTCGGATTGCGTCGCCAGAAAGGTCGCCGGACCGCACTGAAAAGCGAGGTCCACGCTATTGCAGCCCGGGTCGGGATCGAACACCTCTTGCACCGCGACATCAAAACCCTTTCCGGCGGTGAGCAACAGCGCGCCGCTCTGGCCAGGGCACTCATAACCCGCCCCAAAGTACTGCTGCTCGACGAAGCCTTCAGCGCATTGGACGTGGCGAGTCGGGAGCGCATGCGACGTCTACTGCGGGAACTGGTCAAGGACCTGCATGTCACCGCACTTCATGTCACGCACGACATGGAAGACGTCTGGGCACTTGCCGATCAGGTAGCGGTCCTGCACGACGGCCAGATCCTGCAAACCGGCAGCCCCGAACACATTTTCAGCTGTCCGCATCCCGAATTCGTCGCGGAGTTTCTCGGTGGCCGGAATGTACTGCAAGGTTCCGTTCTGGATTGCGACGCATCAGGGTTGACCCATATCGGCATCGAACAGACCAGGCTTTACAGTGCCGATCCGGCTCCGGTCGGTCACCGGGTACAGCTGTCCGTCCGCCCTGAGGAACTTGCCGTCGCCCAGAAACAGCTGCCGATCACCCTGCGCAATCAGATACCGGTAAGGATACAGGGCCTGGAGCGCCGAGGCCCCCTGGTGTGGATAACCGGGAAAGCTGCCGGTTTTTCCCTCGAGGCTGCCGTTACGGTTTCCGGTGCACGGGAGCAGAAACTGAAGGTCGGCGACGAAGCGGTCTTCGCCTTTTCCGCAAGCAGTTTGCGCATTATCGCCTCGGAACGCCGGCGCCGGGCGCCATCGGATAGCCCCGACACCCTTTCCCCCATCCCTGTCGCAGCCGTGGAGGGATTTGCGGGCGACTGAGATCCGCTTAACCGAATGGCCCTTCTTCCAACCTGATGACGTGATGCTCGCGTATCCGTTGCCGGCCGGAGAAGGCCCTTTTTACTCCCTGCATCACAACAATCACTTCCCTAGTTGTGTCCATCCGGAAACTCCGGATGGACACAGCGCTGTTTTCATATGGAAAACGAGCAATTTCCCCCAAGGTCAAGGAAATCAAGCGCTTGTGCGGAGGCGTAGCTGTCTACGCCGCACAAGCAAGTAAGCAGATTGACGCAGAGATTGGGGAAAAGGGCCGTTTCCGGATGAATACTAGATTTGCATTTAACTTCGCCTGTGAGCAATGTCTTTGCCGTATGTAACGCACTGAAAACATGCCGCACAGTGGAAGTGTTAAAATGACTTGGCGTAAAACGGCTTGCGCGTTACACTCCCTGAACCTTTCAAATCTATTGTCTCACCACCGAATACGGAACAATCATGGATTTGTCCCTGCTGTCGCAACTCGCTGAAGAAGTCGTCAATTTTCACGCCTTCGACCTGCTCACCGTCGGCACCCTCGCCATGCTCGAGGGCATTCTGTCGGTGGATAATGCTCTGGTGCTGGCCATCCTGGTGCGCAACCTGCCCCGCCAACAGCAGAAACGCGCCCTGACCTATGGCATAGTCGGCGCTTTTGCCTTCCGCTTTGTCGCCCTGGTATTCGCCGCCCATCTCATGCGCTTCGGATTTTTCAAACTCATCGGCGGCGGCTATCTGGTCTACCTGGCCATGAAACACATGTTCTTCTTCTACAAAGAGGACGCACATCAAATGCGCGAAAAACCGGCAGCCGGTTTCTGGCGCACGGTGCTGATGGTCGAATTGACCGACATCGCTTTTTCCATCGACAGTATTACCACGGCCGTCGCCATGACCGACAAACTACTGGTCGTGTGGGTCGGCGGTATTCTTGGCATCATCTTCCTGCGTTTCGCCGCGAGCTTTTTCGTCCGTTTGCTGGAACGTTTGCCGCGACTCGAGGACCTGGCCTATCAGTTGATCTTCTTCATCGGCACCAAGCTGTTTCTCGACGGTTTTCGGGTCGAGATCAGCCACGGCATTTTCTGGATGATGATGGGAATCATCGCCGTGCTCGGCGCATCTCTGGTTTATCGCGACTACTATCAGCGACGCACCCGCAGTCGCTACCAAAACCAGTTGCTCGAAAAGCTCCAACGGGGTGCCATGTCGGCCGACGAGGCTCTCGGACTGGACCCGGTTCCCGGCGAAATCATAACCTGGCTGCGAGCCAACGGACAGCTGGAGGTACGGAGCAGTTCCACGTCGCCCTAGTCGACCAACGCCGGGACCGGCACCGGTCTGCTATACTCGAAACATGACACGCCGAGACCGTTTGCGTCATCTCATCGCCCGGGAAGCCGCCCGCCTCATGTATGAGGAAGAAATCAAGGAATACCTGACCGCCAAGCGCAAGGCGGCACGTGCCTTCGGCCCTGAAAAGCGCCTGTGCCTCGGACATCACCTCCCCTCCAACAGTGAAATCCACGCCGAACTGCAACGCCTCATCGCCCTGCGCGAACCGGAGGTATTGCCGGAACGTCTGCTGCGCATGCGGATACTGGCACTCAAGTTCATGGAACTGTTGGCCCCGTTCCGTCCCTACCTGATCGGCTCCGTGCTGTCAGGCAGCGTTACGGAACGCAGCGATATCGACCTGCATCTGTTCGCCGACGATCCGGAGGAGGTGGAAAGCTTCCTGGCGGAACGCCACCTGAACTTTTCCTCCGAAACCGTTACCATCCACAAAGGCGGCAAGTTTCGCGATTATCCCCATATCTACCTGGAAGAAAACGGTATCATCCTCGAGCTTTCGATCTTCACGCCGAAGGAACGACAGAATGTCCCCCGCAGCAGCATCACCGGCAAAGCCATGGAACGAGCGGACGCCAAAAAGCTGCGCCGTCTGATAACCCGGTCCCTGGGCGGAGAAGAAAAAAGACATTGACTCGGGGGGATGGGCGAGAAGGCAGGACGGCTACAAGTCAGGGCGGCCCCTGCCATAAAAAGACAGGAAACTACCATAAAAGGATGCGAAGAACACGAAGTTGTTAGAGCATCGAAAACCGACCTCCTCCGTGTCCTTCGCGTGCTATGGCAGTAAGAATTGATGATATGGTGCCTCAGTAGCGCACTCTTACCCGGTAGGTCAGTACCGTTTTACCCCGGGCCGGGATACCGATCTTCCAGACGGCGGTATGGGCATCTTTTTTGGTGTGGGCTTGGCTTTCCCGGAGGACCTGCCAATCTCCCGGCATAGGTTCTTCGGTCGTGACCGTAACCGATTCATCTCCGGCGTTTTTCAATTCGAGACGGTAGGCCGTTTCGATGACCATTCCCTGCGGTCCGCTGGCGATTTTTTCGTAATCGGTCTGAATACGATCAGCCGTCACGTCGAAAGCGTCACCGAGACGCAGGCGGACTTTTTCGTTTTTGGGGGTGTGATCGATGCGATCCTCTCCGACGAACTGGGCGTTGCCGGCCCTGTCGTTCTTATAGACCCGCAGAATACCTTTGGGCAGCGGCATTCCCAGACCGGCTTCGGCACTGTTGGTGAATTCCAGATATACCGCCGCCTTCAACTTCTTGCCGAGGTCGCCATGACGACCGCGATAGTAATAGTCGCTGCCGCGCAGCAGATATTCCTTGCGCACGGCAACATCGGAAGCACTCAGCAATGCGACCTGCTTGACCTGATTTTCGCGGATGGTTGTTGGCCGGTCGAGAGTGTAAAGGTGGTAGTCGAGAAGACTCTCCTCGGCCATCGCCGGCGCGGCGGCCATGGCCTTCATGGCGCGCCCCTCGAACCCCCGCATCGCCATGTCCTGCCGCGAGACCCGATGCACGTCGCCGGCTACCAATTGCAGGCGTGCCTGCTCGTAGCTGGCGCCGCTCTTGTTGTTCAACGTTACCCAGCCGGACAGGTCGATATGCGCATCTTCAGGGTCAAGTTCCGCGACGTAATCGGCCTGCCAGGACAGACCGCCGGTCAGGTAGCTCAATTCCAGGTCCCGCCGGGAAGCATTGCCCACCGCCAACTGCACCACCAGAGTCGGACGGTCCCGCAGGTTGGCCGGCACGTCGGGATAGACCAGCCGCCCGGGGATGCCCGTCTCGATGCGATCCCCCATGCGCAGGACCACCCCGCCGTTGGCGGCAAGTACCCTGGCCGACTCGACGGTTTCGGCGCCGGTCGTGGGATGGACCCGCACCACCTGCACCGTGCGACCGACATATTTCTCCAGCAATTTTCCGGGGGTCAGCAGATCGAAATCGAAACTCTGTTCCACCACCCGGAAATCGCCGCTTTTGCCGAGGGGACGCAACAAAGCCGTTTCCGGCTGCATGCCTGCGGCGACCTCGCGCCAGGCCAGCAGACACTCGCCGGCGGGCAGCGTCAAACGGCGCACATCCTTTACCAGCGCCAGATCGCTGTTGTAGATGGTCACCGCCACCTTCTGCTGATCGTCCAATGTGCTGCGCAGTTCCTCCATCTCTGCGCAGGCGGAACCGGCAACCAGCATTCCTGCCGCGGCAAAGACCACAAGCATCTGTAAAAAAAGTTTCTTTCTCTTCATCGCTTTCCTCCCGACAAGGCCGACGAACCGGCAAAGTCTGTCCAAAGGTTAAGATCCCATGTCAGAGTTTATTGTACCAGAACAAAAACATCGAGGAGCGAACCACCGGCCGCCGTACCGCACATACCGAGCCCTTCAACCTCAACAGGGGGGCGAACCCCCCGCCTCATGACGACACGCCCCACAAGCGCCGGCCGACGGATTTCGAACCAGGGTGACGCGGCAGACGCAGTCATCCCAGGGCGGCGGCTTCGCCGCCTGCACTTCGAGGACCTTCCCTTTGTCACTATGACGCACATACAAACAGCGATCTTCACGCCACAGAGCCAGGGCCGTGGCATCGACATCATGATATTCGGCAACCTCTTTCAGAGGTACCGGCGCCATCGTGCGACGCCGTTTGTCTCTTCCCGCGAAGCGCCGATGGTTATACCAGGCCCAGCCGCGCAGGATGACGGCCAACAGCAACACCACCAGTCCGTAGTTTCGCAAGGCTTCGAGCAAAATCCGCCCCCCATTGTTTTCAATCATTTCATGGGTAAAGAGCCGGATCCCGATCAACCAGCCGAACAGTGCCAGCAAAGGGCGCAGCAAACTCAGAAAAAAACACCAGAAGCCGACCGTCAACAATCCCTGAGCAAGCCGTTGACTCCGATTCTGCGCTTCCGGTTTTTCAATAATCAGATCATCGCCCATCGCTTCCCCCTAATAGATTCCCCGATCGGTGGCGGCCCAGACCGCACGCTCGCCATGCTTTTTAAAAATGGCCCTGGGCAGACCTACGACGATGGTCAGCATATTGATCAGCCAGAAAGCCAGAGGGTACCAGATCATAACGTAATAACATCGGCCCAGGCCCCGTTCGTACCGGGAATCGAGAAGCATCGCCACCGCGAATTGCAGCAGGCATGTCAAACTCAATACCACTCCCGACCATGCGGGGACGAGTGTCGGCAGCTGCAGACCGAAGGGCATGGGAAACAGCCGCCCCCAGAGCCAGACCAGAGCGACCGTGAGCATACCGTAGGACCAGACAATGCTGGTGAAATATTCAATATAGACCCCCCACATGCGACGGGAGCGCCAATGGAACATGTGATGCAAATAACGCAGCAGCACCTCGCTGCCTCCCTGGGCCCAGCGCAAGCGTTGCTTCCATAGCCCTGCGAGGGTCTCCGGCATCAGAATCCAGCACAGAGCATTGGGTTCGAAGCGGATATCCCAGTGACTCAACTGCAGACGCCAGCTGATATCGATATCTTCGGTGATCATATCGATACTCCAGTAGCCGACATGGTGCAGGGCGGACTTGCGAAAGGCGGAAACCACGCCCGACATGGTAAAAACCCTGCCGTAAACACGCTGGGCCCTTTTTATAAGTCCCAGAATGGCTGAAAACTCACCGACCTGGATCTTGCCCAGCAGTGTCGAACGGGTACGGATGCGTGGATTTCCGGTGACAGCCCCGACCCTCGGACCTGTCAGGAAATGCCGCACCATCCAGCAGACAGCATGAGGGTCGAGCAACGCATCCCCGTCGATGCAGATGAGGAACTCACCCTGCGCCATCAGCGAAGCCATGCGCAAGCCCATGGCCTTACCCTGGTTGGTTTCGAAGTGAACCACCCGCAGTCGGGAATTTTCCCTGCCCATGTCATCGAGTATGCAGCCGGTCTCATCGTTGCTGCCATCATTCACGGCGATGATTTCGAAATCGGGATATTTCTGTTTAAACAAATATCCGATGGTCTCGCGCAGATGGGCAGACTCGTTATGACAGGGAACAATGATGGAAACCTTGGGATAGAATGGGAGCTCCGGAGGCTCGTCCGGCAACGCCTTGCGAAATTCGCGACGCAAAAAATAGTCAAGCCCGCCGATCATCCACAGATAAGCCATAAAAAGCGGATAATAAAAGACAAAATCGAGTAAAGTCTGTATCGCGAATAGCAACGGTTCCATGGCTATTTCTCAAAGGGGTCGCTGTTAATGGAAAATGCAGGGTGCAAAAGCGTTGCTGCGGGATGATTCCGGAGAAAGTCATCCGGATAATACCCGAAATTAACCGCCCCCAGTCCTTGCAGAAGACGCATATGCCGCGCCAGGGTGGGAGTGGCGAGGGGCGTCTTCGGCTTGTTCCAATCGACACTCTGTAATTCGAAAACGGTCTTTTTCAGACCATCGGGAACACGAGCAATCGCCGCCACCAGATCCCGCAGCCAGATTTCGGGCTCTTCGGCCCCTTCGAGATACGGCATGGCCATCAATGCCGTGTAATCGTATGCCCCTAAATACGTTTCGAGATCCTGGCTGAATCGGGTCTCGCCATCCGCATCGAGCACCGCCCGTGCATAAAGATTGCGGGCGGTTTTGACTTCGGGGCGGTATTGCCGCACTGCATCGGCAAGATTCATTGTAAATTCGGTGAGATACGCATTTTTCAGATGGGCCCAACGCCGCGCTTCCCCCGGCGTGCTCCACAAAGCCTCGGCGCTGTCCGTCAGGCCCCGCTGTCGCCGCCAGGCCATGGCTGCCGGGTGGGCATCTTCGTAAAACGACAGCAAAGCGTCGTCATGAAACAGCAGCCCGTCGAAATCGGCATACCGGGCCAGGTCCTCATAAATGCCCTGCACCATGGTTTCCACCTCCGGCACAAAGGGGCTGAGACGCTGGTAGGCCACAGGATCGGGTGCGGTGAGACCGGTCTCAGGATCATAGCTTTGAACCGACCAATCCTGCCGCGGAACAACGAAGCCAAGCACCGGCAACCAGGCGTACACCTTGACTCCGGCACGGGTCTTGAGCTGCCAGGCAACACGGTTGAACAGGTCGGCCCGCACCGGCAGCCAGGCATTGGGAAAATACAGTGCATCGGCCACGCCGTCGCCGTCCGGGTCGGCAAAAGCCTGCAGATAGACGGTCGTGATCTGCATGGCCTTGATGCGATCGAGCAACCGGCCGAGATTGCGTTCGACCTGCTGCGGATCGGGATCGTAGACATAATCGAGGTCGACCTGCACCACCCGCTGGGGATCGTTGGTCATAAGATGCCGGATCCTCCAGCTCAGGCCCGGCAGATCGAGACTTCCTTCGATCAGCAGGCGTTTCACCGCTGTCAGATGGTCGGTATCGCCGGGACCGTCACCAAGTCCCAGGGTCACCGGCATCCCTGCCTGGCGCGCAGCCTCGATCGCCGGCAATGAATATTTCCCGAAAGGCCAGACCATGACCCGCGGACGCACGCCGAGCTTCTGCTCGATCAGGTCGGTATTTGCCTGCAAATCGGCATTTATGCGCTCCGCATAAGCGATGTCATCCTCATAGGTGCGGGTGACGGCAGCATAAGTCCGGGCCGTCAATGCCGGTTGTCGATTGCCCTGGGGGTTGGCGTCGATGCCGCGATGACCGTTGTAGCTGTGGGAAGCAATCTCCACCAGGCCGGATTCAACCATCTCCCCCAACTGCTCCCAGGACAGGAACTTCTCACGGGGGACGCGCTTGCCGCCGTAATCGACAGTGGCACCGGCAGGCGCATCCAGCCAGCTGCCGACCACGGCCAGTAGCGCGGGATAACGATAGGCCTTGAGCAGAGGATAGACTTGATTGTAAAAACTGCGGTAGCCGTCGTCGAAGGTCAGCAATACGGCCTTTTCAGGCAAGGGCTTGCTCCCCTCACGGGCTCGCAGCAAATCATCGATGCCGACCGGCCGATAGTCGTGCTGTCGCAACCATGTCAGCAGAGCCACGAAACGGTCGGTCGACATGCTCAGATCGTCGCCGCGACCGATATCGGCGCGTACCTCGTGGAAACACAGACTGATAAACTCGTCCCCCCTCACCGGCCGGGCCACGCACATCAGAAGGAGCAGCAAAATCCCCGCGATCCGCATGATTAAAACCTCCAGTTCAGTTCGAGGTGGCAGCCCAACTGGTTTTCATCCTCGCCGTCATAGCTGCGCCGAGCCAGGCTGATACCGTAGAGAAGGGAAAACCGTGGAAAAAACTCCCAGACATGCTCGTAACGCAGGGCCGCAGTCGGATCGACTCCGAAATCCTGTTGCCAGTAGGCCCCCACGCTGAGGGCCAATCGATTGCGAAATGAAAACCTGTAATGACGGTAAAGAAGCCAGTCATTGGCGAGGGTCAGGGTAAGATCGACATCGCGGCTGGGGTTGAAATACGGCGTATCGTCCTTGCCGTTGGCGGAGGAGTACAGCTCGAGGCGGCCATCGAGACGATAGTGAGGCAGAACAAGGAGCCCCCGTTCAAAACCGCCGAGCAAATGGTAACGGAAATTGCCGTCACTGAAATCCATGACTCCGGCATGCAACCAACAGTGCAGCAGCTCATCCCGACGATAGCTGACTCCGACGTCGGCAGCGTCGGCACGGATGCCGTGTTTGAGTGCGCGCAAAGGCGTCTCGCGGCTGAAATATTCGATATTTACCGGAACCGACCAGACATCGTCCAGCATCCAGGTACCTGTCAGCCTGGCCCCCAGCTTTTGACCGCCGGCGGCACTCCAGGTCAGTTCGGCCGCCCCCTCCAGATTCCGGTGACGATACTCGATCCCCGCGCCATAGCGCTGCAGGGTTTTCTCCCCCTCGGGAAAGGAGGCCTGATCGAGATAGGCGCTGACAAAACCCCGGTAGCGATAATGCACGGGAGCAGAAAACAAAGTCGCGGCCAGGGACAGATCCCGGCTGCCGAAGGTGGAACCGCTGCTCCAGCCTGCGGCAACGGAGACCCTCAACTCGCGCATGTTATGCGCTTCCCAAAGCCGTTGCAGGCGCTGCACCGGCTTGTGTTCGGGATACTCCTCAGCCAGTTCGCCGATGCGCTGCTGGGCCATCCGATACTCCCTGAGATCGAGACGATTTTCGGCAAAACCGGTGCGCAGCGGGAGATAAGCCGGGTCGAGCGCCAAACCGAGACCATAGGTTTCCTCCGCACGACGCGGCCAGCCGCGTGCGCCGTAAAGGCCGCCCAGCTCGCCCAGAATGTCGACATTGGCGGGCGCCTGGCGATACAGGGGAGTCAGCCGTGCTTCGCCTGCCGCCAGATCGCCGGCGAAAATCCGGCCCAGTGCGGCTACGATCTCCGCCTCAAGTCTTTCGGGCGTATTGACCCTCTCCGTGCGCAGCTTCTCGGACAGTTCCAGCGCACGGCCGAAATCCTCCTGCTCCACATAGGGTCTCCTGAACAATTATTTTCAAGCCGGTCACAAGCCCGGCTTATGCTCTGTGACAATAAATCCGCAACGATGGCGACGGCCCGTTGCGTAGCA
>JASKKK010000046.1 GCA_030154185.1 Desulfuromonadales bacterium | reverse complement strand
CGAAGAGGACAACGTCAATCTCATGGTAGCCCAGGTAGCCCGCAAAATATTCAACGTTCCCAAAGTTTTGGCGCGGGTTTTCGATCCTCGCAGGGAGGGGATTTATCGGGAATTCGACATTGAAACCGTCAGTCCGACCAATTTGATGGCGGAGGCCTTTCTGGCGAGTCTGCAAAACAGGCGGGAGGGACAGTCATGCGTGTGATCGTCGTCGGCTCCGGCAAACTTCTTTATTACCTTACCCGACAGTTCGCAAGCAAAGGGTATGTGATCTCCTTGATCCTTGCCGATGAGGCGGAAGCCACAAACCTCTCCCGCCGGGTCAGGGCATTGGTCATGCATGGCAACGGTAGCGCCCCCCATGTACTCGAAGAAGCCGGCGCCCGCCGGGCCGATGTCGTGGTGGCATTGACACCGAAGGACCAGGACAATCTTGCGGTATGTCAGATCGCCCACAAAATGTTTCGTGTGCCGCGGACGGTGGCTCTTGTCAACGATCCGCAGAACGAGGAGGTTTTTCGTGAACTGGGTGTCAGCGTCGCCTTCAGTTCGACCCAAATCATCGCCCGCATCCTGGAAGAACGGGCCGGATTCGAGGATATCGCCAATCTGATTCCCCTCGCCGAGGGACGCGTAACCATTTCCGAAGTCGCCTTGAGGGAGGATGCTCCGGGCGCGGACAAAAATTTGCGTGATTTGACCTTGCCCGAAGGGGCGCTGGTCGGCGGGATCCTCCGTGACGGGAACGTCATCGTTCCCCGGGGGGAAACATTCCTACGCGGCGGCGACCGGCTCATCATAATAAGCCGGCCCGACTGTTATGATCGGGTGCTGAGAGTGTTGACCGGGGGAGAATCCTGATGAGCCGGCAACGATATGCGGAGTTTATGCGGTATCGCTGGCGTATCATGCTCGGCTATGCCGGGCTGGTCAGCGTCCTGGTGGGGCTGATCATTGTTGCTCCTTGTCTCGGGCTGCCGTTTTATCCCGGGGAATGGGATCTTGCATGGGGCGTTGCCCTCCCCGGGACAGGCTTAAGTGTTCTGGGAGCAATAATCTGGCGCGGCTTGCTGCCACGGGGAGGCGCCACTCTATCTTTGCAGGAAGGCGCCGTGGTCGTCGTGCTTTCATGGCTGCTGGCGGTTTTGGTGGGGGCGGTCCCTTTCATCCTGATCGGAGGGCTCAATTTTCCTCAGGCGGTTTTCGAGGCGACCAGTGCCTGGACCACCACGGGGTTATCTGTCGTAAATGTCGAGAATGCATGCCATCTGCTGCTTTTGTTTCGCAGCGTCATGCAACTCGCAGGGGGGGCCGGTCTCGCCATCATTATGCTCAGCGCGCTCACCGGTCCCAGTGGCAGCGGTTTGAGCGCAGCGGAGGGAAGGGCCGATCAGCTGGTCCCCAACGTACGCCGTTCCGCCAAGTTGGTCATGACTATCTACAGTGGTTATGTTGTGGCCGGATGCGTTGCTTTGTATTTTGCCGGCATGGGATGGTTTGATGCCATAAACCATGCATTTGCGGCATTGTCCACCGGTGGTTTCTCCACCAGGACGGCGTCGATTGGATACTGGAATAGCCCGGGAGTGGAATCCGTCACAATACTGCTGATGCTCCTCGGAACCATGAACTTTGTCACAGGGTATGCCCTGATGCACGGCAAGTTTCGGTCTTTCTTTAAAAACGGGGAAATACAGCTTCAGATGACACTGATCCCGATTGCGATACTGATCGTTTTCTCCGGGGTGACGGTGCAGCTTTATGCCTCCGCAGGCAAACAGGTAAGAGTTGCTATATTTGAAACCGTGTCAGCCCTATCGACGACGGGTTTTTCCACGGTTGGCTACGGGAACTGGAACGGCTTGGGATGGTTGATTCTTGTCGGACTGATGATTGTGGGCGGGGGGACCGGATCCACGGCCGGTGGTCTCAAACAATACCGAGTATACGCGCTTTATCGTAGTCTGATCACGGAACTGCGCAGAATGTTTTTGCCTCGCCATGCCGTGGCGGAAACAGATGTGTGGGTGGGAGAACAGAGACGCTTTTTGCAAGATAGCGATATCCGGCAGACCGCGGCTTTCGCATTTCTTTACGTGCTTACCTTGGTGCTGGGGACGGGGATAACGGCGTCCTTTGGCTATTCCCTGAAAGAGAGTTTATTCGAATTCGCAAGTGCCCTTGGAACCGTGGGCCTTTCCGTGGGGGTCACTTCATCCGCCGCACCTGTTGGGCTGCTCTGGACCGAAATCGCCGGAATGATTCTGGGTCGGTTGGAATTTTTCGTGATATTTTTGGGTATAGGTAAAATCCTGAAGGGATTAAGTGAATCATGTAGAGAATTACTGACGACCGGGTGACGCCATTATGCTCGATGATTCCCGATGTCCTGCAGCCAGGCGCATCTGGCAGAAACCATCCAGTATCGCAGTCTGGATCGGCACCAGTCATAGCATGCCAGGAAAATATTCATGAAAAAACGAGCAGAGGGGCTCTGTTTCATCGGCGGGAGGCGGTCGACACCGTAAAGCAGGAAGGCATGTTCGCTATTGCCAGCGTTGCAGCTTTCTTCGCGCTTTGCCGATATCCTCGACTTCTTCGGGAAAAGTCACCGGCAGGGTCAGGGCTTTGCGAAGTTGTTCGAGGGCTGCCTCGCGCCGGCCCATGCGATAATAGACCTTGGCCAGGTTGTAGCGATGGGCGATGCGGTCCTGGTTTGCGATCGCCTGCAGGAGAAGGGTCTCCGCCTTTTCGAACGAGGCCTCCGGAAGGCCGCCATAGACCAGCCTGACAAAGGTTCTGGCCCAGACTCCCAGCGAGGCGACCTTGTAGTGCCAGCGGCTCAGAACCAGCAGCGAGATATCGTCGTCCGGATCGCGGTCCAGCGCTTTCTGGATGTTTTCCCTGACCCGGCGTGACAGCAGGACCTGCCTTTTCACCGAGGCATCTTCGGCCTGCGCTCCGAGGGCTATGGCCAGCCATTTATACCCTTCATCGCTTTGCGGAGCGGCCTCGATGGCCTGGTTGGCCGACACCTCGGCGCGGTTCAGATACGCCGCGCGTTCCTCCGGCGTCTTGCTCGTCCTCCCGAGCTCGTACTGCGCCTGGGCCATGCGCCAGAGGGTCGCCGCATCGGTCCCGTCAGCGCCGTCCAGGCATTGACGGAGCGCCTGCAGGGATTGCCGGGCTTTCCCCTGTCGAAGCATGGCGTCGATGACAGCGAGATCCCCGCCCCGGGCCGTCTGCACGCACAGCACGCCCAGAAGGATGAAGACAGATAGAAAAACGCGTTTTCCCGAAGCCGGCATGGCGTTCCTTATTGAGCGAGGTGGGCAAGGGGTTCCCCATCGGTGGTCAAGCGGCCGCCCTCCATCCGATATATCTGGTCAGCGAAGGTTACCAGGGCCGGTTGATGGGAAATGGCAAGGATCGTGACCTTTCCCTGCAGCTTCTTGAGGGTGCTGCAGATGGCCAGTTCGCTTTCGCGATCGAGAGCACTGGTCGCCTCGTCCAGAATCAGCAGAGACGGCTTGTGTACCAAAGCCCGGGCAACGGCGATGCGCTGACGCTGTCCCCCGGAGAGTTTGGCGCCCCGTTCGCCGACAACCGAGTGCAGGCCTTCCGGCATGGAGTCTACGAAATCCCAGGCCCCGGCGGCCTGCAAGGCTTCTCTGGCGTCATCCTCGGTCAGCTCGGGGGCTCCCAGGGTAATGTTGGCCAGGATCGAATCGTGAAGCAGAACCGTATCCTGCGGAACATAACCGATCTGTCGGCGCCAGTGGCCCATGTCGATATCCGCCAGCGAGACGCCATCGATCAGCACACCTCCCTGCTGCGGGCGCAGCAGGCCGGTCACCAGGTCGATCAAGGTGGTTTTTCCTGCCCCGGACGGCCCGATTACGGCGGTGAAGGAGCCTTTGGGGATGGTCATAAAAGCCTTTTTGAGAACCGGAGTCGTACTATAGGTGAAGGTGACGTTGTCGAAGCGAATGTCCTCATGCAGGTCGACCTGGCGCTGGTTGGATGCCGGCTCACGCTGCCGCAGCGCCTCGTCGATCTTTGCCTGCAGCGACCAGTAGGCGCTCTCGCAGGCCACCAACTCCTGCTGTTTGCGCTGCACTTTTCCCAGTTGGCTGAGAAACCGGGCCAGCAGGAAAACCAACACCATGACGGTTGGGAGTTGCAGGTTCCATAAAATCAGTGACGCATAGAGTCCCGCAGCGATCAGCAGCATCAGGATCGGTTCCTGCAGGCTCTTGAGCATGGCTTTGCTGTATACCTGTTTGCGCAGGGCGCGATTCAGCTTGACGGCGTCGGCTTCCAGCAGTGAATCGGCAAGGTTCTCCCGCCCCATGGCTTTAAGGGGCTTGGCCGATTGCAGGCAGTCCGTCAGGCGGGAGAGGAGCGATTGCAGCAGGAGGGTTTGCTTGCGGCCTGCGCGTTTGGTCTTTTTTACCAGGCGGTTCAACAGCGCCAGCAGCACAAAGCCGGCAACAAAGGAGACCAGGGTCGCCGGCCAGGAAACCAGCACAGCGACCGCTCCATAGACCAGGACCTGGACGAACAGGGTCGCCATCATGGCGCCGTGCATGTAGGCCTGCGAGGCGCGCATGACTTCGGTCGCCGCGGAATTGGCCAGGCTGCCCACCGGCTGTCCCAGAAAAAATTCCCAGCGGGTTCCGAACAGGGCGCGCAGCAATACCAGGCGAAGGTCCGTGGCCACATGCGCGACCGTATATCCGACTTTTTTGTCGGCAACCAGCACCAGGGCGCTTTTGAGCATAACGCCGCCAACCATGACCAGCAGCAGCGATTCGACGGAAGGGGTGATGCCCAGCGCCTGCAAGGCTCCCATGGCGGCATCCCCCGGTCCCGAGGTCGAGGCTCCGGCGCTTCCCTGGCCGATGGCGAGGTTGAGCATCGGCAACAGGGCGGTCAGGCCGAAGCCTTCGGCGATGCCCGCCAGAATCAGGGCGAGAAGCATGCCCGCCGTTTGGCCGGGGTATGCGCGTGCGAAACGTAGCATCAGACGCATGGCGAAATTTGAACCTTTCGATGATGGCGTCGCAAAAACTTGCCAACTGCTGCGTTGCTGCGATTGCCTCGCTGTTTCGACGTACCCAAATACGCTTCATTGCTCGACAATCGCGCGCCTTGTATTTGGCGCTTTTTGCTTAGCCATCCCGTTTGATGTTTTTGTGAAAGCATCTTCGATGCAGGAAAAAGTGAGTTGACGCGATGCCTTTATAGCACGATTGCCTGGGCGGTGAAAGAGCCAACGGTCGGTTTTTTAAGCGAAAAATCGCTTGGAAATCCGTCGGATATGCAATATAGTCAGCTTTTTTCAAACCTGCACCAACAGTTGTGGTTATGACAATGCCTTCAGCCTGTGTCCATCCGCGGATGCGTGCCTTTTTCGGCGGACCCGACCGCCCTGCGCGGGCATTGCGGGATCTCCTTCATGCACGCATTCTCGCCGTACCGCCCGGCGGAGAGATCTGCTGGGCGACCTATTATTTCTGCGATGAAGCTCTGGCCAGGGCGCTTCTGCAGGCCAGGGACAGGGGGGTTGCGGTCCGCCTGGTGCTGGAAGATCATCCGCGTACCGCCCGAGCCAATGTTCCGGTGCGCGACATGCTGCAGGCCGCCGGTCTCGCGGACGAGTTCAGGTCGATAAGGCATGCCTGGCCGGACAATCTGCTTTGGAAGAAACCCCGGCTGCATCTGAAACTGTATTATTTCAGTCATCCCGAACCTCATGCGCTGATCGGCACCTTCAACCCTTCCGGCAACACACCGGCGGATCGGGCTCTTCTGGCGGAGATCGGCGATCAGGATCGCGGACACAATCACCTGGTGGAAATTGCGGACCACCGCCTGGTGTTTCCCCTGCGCGACCATGTACGCTCGATTCATGCCGCGCCGCACGGTCCCTGGGAGCGTTTTCTGCCGCGTAACAATCGAGCGATTGCCGCAGAGGGGACCCGCATATACCTTTTTCCGCGACTGCGGCGCAACGTTCTGCTCCGTAAGCTTTCAAGGCTGCCTGCAGGCACGGCTCTGCGCATGGCGGTTTCGCACCTGAACGATAAAGGGGTGGGTAAAACCCTGTGCCGCCTGGCGCATCGCGGTCTCAAGATCACCGTTCTCTGCCACGATACGGAACGCCGCGTTCCCGGGTGGGTCGAGCGGCAACTCGAGACCGCGGTTGTCTTTCGCCGCTACCGGCATGAGGAGGGGCTTCCGATGCACAACAAGTTCATACTCATCGATACCCCCTGTGGGCGGGAGGTCGTTTTCGGAAGCATGAATCTGTCCGAACGTTCCCTCCGGGCCAACCACGAATTGCTGGTGGTTTCGAATAGCTCTGTTCTGTATAATGCGTTTCGAAACCGGTGGGAAGAGATGATCCATGAAACAGAGGAGAAAGCGCAATGAGCACCCCCGACAGAAACATCAGCGATTCCGGCGCCGAAAAGCCTGACGGTCGTCGGCTGACGATCCTCATGATCGATTCCCATGCCGCCGTGGAGCGCGGCGGAGCGGTGCAATGCGCTTCCCTGGCCCGGGCCTTGGCCCGGCGCGGACATCGGGTGACCTGTATATTTGACGGCAAACCGGACCAGCCTCTGCAGGGGACCTGGTTCAGGGCGCTGCAGGAGGCGGGGGTCCGGGTTTTGCGCCTTGGCCTGAAAAGTCCGGCGGGGATGTTGCGGCTGCGCCGCATGCTGACCGAAGAACGGCCGGACATATTGCATACGCACAAGAACCGGGCGTTGTTTTTCGCATTTTTTGCCACTCTCGGAAAACGCCGTCCCGTCTGGGTCACCAATCGTGGCACCGTCTACCCGCTGTCGCGCAAACGCCTGGCGTACGCCATCCATCGTCGCTGTGTCGCTCGCATGCTCGCCGTGTCGCAGGCGGTCGGCGAATCCCTGGTGGCCGACGGCATTCCCGCAGGGAACGTCGAGGTCGTCTACGGCAGTTTCGATCCGGAGCGTTTTGATCCCGAGGTTTCCGGAGACGCCATGCGTGAAAAGTGGCAGGTCGCCGGAGAAACCTCGCTTGTCGGTCTGGTCGGGTCGTTGAAAACGCCCAAAAAAGGTCATCCCGTGCTGCTCGAGGCGGCCGCCCTGCTCAAGGAAAAACGCCCCGATCTGCGCTTTGTGCTGGTGGGGGAAGGCGATCCGGAGCCTTTGCAGTCCATGGCGACCTCCCTGGGGATTCGAGACCGGGTGATTTTTGCCGGTTTTACCGAAGATGTGCCGGCCGCACTGGCCGCTCTGGATGTTGTGGTCTGCGCTTCCTTGCGCGGCGAAGGGCTGACCGGTGCGTTGCGCGAAGCTCTGGCCATGGCCCGACCGGTCATTTCCAGCGACGTGGCCGGCAATCGGGAGCTGGTCATCGACGGCCGTACCGGTCTGCTGGTCCCGCCCGGCGATCCGGCCGCCCTGGCCGATGCCATCGACCGGATGCTGGGCTGCGAAAGCATGGCCCGCGACTGCGCCGCCAACGGGCGGGAACGCGTCCTCGAACTCTGTACCGAGGAGAAGAGGGCGGATCGCGTCGAAGAGATTTACCGCGAACTGCTGACCGCACGACGTCCTTTGAACTGCGGCGAAGGTGTGAGCTCGTGATGGATGGCGGCGTCGTCGACAGACCTTTCTGCCCGTCCCGGGTATGGCTTCTGACCAATGAGCATCCCGGCAACCGGATCCAGGTGACAGGCCTGGCCGATGCCCTTGGATGGAAGTATGAAGTCAAGGAACTGCATTTCACGCCCTGGTCCCGCCGTCGCCGGTTTCTGCCTTTTCTGCCTCTGACCGCCGGGCTGGACCGGCGGAAGTCTTCGCCTCTGGTGCCTCCCTGGCCGGATCTGGTGATCGGAGTGGGTTGCAGCACTGCTCCCATCACCCGCTGGATCAAACGCGTCAGCGAAGGACGCACACGCACCGTTCAGCTCGGCAGGGGCGGGGGAGCGGTAGCCGGCCGTTATGACGCGGTCATCACGCCGCTGCACTGTCGCATGCCGCCGCATACCCGACGCCATGAAGTGCTTCTGCCCCTTAACGGCATTTCGCCGCGGGAGCTTCAACAGGCCCGCCGGCAGTGGCCCGAGATGCTGCAGGGGGCTCCCCGGCCCGTGATCGGTCTTCTGGTCGGGGGAGACGCTGCGCGGTTCAGGTTCAGCGCCGAGGAAGCGAAAACGATGGCTTCGCGGGTGCGAACCTGGGCGGAGCAGAGCGGGGGCAGCGTCATGGCCGTCACCAGCCGACGCACCAGCCAGGCCGCCACGCGGGCGCTGCAGTCCGTCCTCGACGAACCGCACCGCGTCTACGCATGGCAGGCGGTTAAGGCTGCGAATCCCTACCGTGCATTGCTGGCACAGGCCGATGTGCTGGTCGTTACCGGCGAGAGCGAATCGATGCTGGCCGAAGCTGCGGCCACCACGGCCCCCGTGTATATCTATCCCGTGCGGGAGATCAAAACCGACCGTGTCAGCAGCCGACTGCGCGAATGGAGCGTGACACGGGCCTACGCCTGCTTTACCGGTCAGGGGCAGAGGCGGTCTCTGTCCGGTGCGGTCGACGCCGGATGCGCCTGGCTGATGCGGCGGGGAATGCTGCGCCCCCGTCGGGATTTGAATCTGCTGCACGAAGCCTTGTATGAATCCGGCCGGGCCCGCCCCTTCGGGGATCCGCTCGTGACGGACCCGCAGACCCCCTTGCCGGAGGCACAACAGGCGGCACGCTGGCTGAAAGATGTCCTGCGCCGGTCCGCTTCCTGACTCTTTGAAGTACACCATCTACTGCATGGAAAAGGAATCCTTGTCATGGCACACCGATATTATATTTCCCGGGACTGCAACAGCGTTTTTCAAACCCTGGGCCGGCGCCTGCGTCGTCAACGGCCGGTCCCCGACTTTCCCAGGATTCTTCAGATCCAGACTCAGTCGGGTTGCAATGCCCGCTGCCAGTTCTGCCCCAACGAGAGCATTCAGGGCAAGCTGTCCATGGGGCAGATGGATGAAGACCTGTTCCGACGGATCATCGACGAAGCGGTAAAGCACCCGGTCGAACGCATCAGCCCCTATCTGATGAACGAGCCTCTGGCCGATCCGCGCCTGCCCGATCTGATCCGCTACATCAGCGACCGCAAATCGGATAAGACGCGCACCAAGATCAACACCAACGCCTCCTATCTCGACGAGGAAATGGGCATGCGCCTCATTGACAGCGGTCTCGACCGCCTGCATGTGAGCTTTCACGGCATCCGCAGGGAAACCTACGAAACCAGCATGGGAAACCTGAGCTGGGAGGAGAACCTCGCCAACGTCAACCGTTTCATCGAATTGAAACAGCGCTGCAAAGCGAAAACCCCCAAGCTCAAGGTCACCATGGTGCACACCAGTACCATCGATCGTGAGCTGGATGAGATTCGCGAATACTGGAATTCACGCGGCGTGACGGTCAACATCCATGCTCTGGAAAACCGTTCCCACAAGTCGGTGCAGGGCCGCAAACTCAATATCCTGCCGATGAGCGCCCTTGACGACTGCGACAGGCTGATGCAGCAGGCGTATATCCTCTGGAACGGCGATTGCGTGCTTTGCTGCGTCGACTGGGAGCGGACCACGGTGATGGGAAACGTGGGTGCGGAAGGGCTGGGCAAGGTCTGGCAGGACGAGGCGTATCTTCAGTACCGACGGAATTATCTGGCCGGGAATGTGAAGGGGACGCTCTGCGCCGGTTGCCAGGTGCAGAACGAGGTCGATTTTTCCTACAAGCCGAAAAAATCGCTGATGCGGAAACTGGTCCTGAACAGGTAAATATCCGCGAACTGCCTGAGGGAAAAATCCGGCCGCACTGCGCAACCGGTAACGTCGACCGCCCGTGATGGGACAAATCACGGGCGGTTTCGTTTTTTTCATTTCCAGCGCAACCGTAAAGACAGAAGTTCGGTTTATGCGCTTCGGTTCAGTTCCCCGATCAAATCCAGGTATTGCCGGGTCGCGTTTTCCACGGAGAATTTCGCCCCCCCGGTCTCGCAGCCGCTGGCGATCCGTCGGCGTGTCGAGGCTTTTCAGGATCGCCGCGGCCAGGGCTTCGGGATCTCCCACCGGGACCAGGGTTCCGTACTTGCCGTTTTCGAGGATCTCCGCCGGACCGCTCGGGCAATCGGTGGAGACCACCGGGCATCCGCAGGCCAGGGCCTCGATGACGACATTGCCCAGCCCCTCCCACCTTGAGGAGAGGACAAAGAGGTCCGCCCGCGCAAAATATTGAAAAGGGTTGTCGACAAAGCCCGGCATGGCAAGATCCTCGACGATATCCAGCTCCTCCGCCAGGCTGGTAAGCGATGGCCGCAATTTCCCCTCGCCCAGAATCAGCAAACGCATGGGGCGGCGCATGCGGGCCCTGGCAAACGCTCTCAGCAGGGTGGCGAAATCCTTAGCAGGTTTGAGTCCGCCGACGGCCAGCACAACCGGCGGTTCGCCGTCGGTGAACCAGGGGTGATCCAGGGGCCGTTTCGCCAGTTCTCCCAGTTCGGGAGCGACCACCGGGTTGTAAATCGTCGCGACTTTTCCGTCCGGCAGCGCCAGTGTGCGCTGCAGGTCCTCGGCCACGCCCCTGGAAACCGCCACCAGGGCGTCCGCCCGCGGATAAAAGCGCCGGTTCACCCGGGGTTGTTCCCTGATGCGCTGCCGTTGGCTGTGGGCGACCTCCACCGAAAGAGTACTGTGCACCGTCGCAATAACCGACGAATCCAGTCCGGCCAACATTTTCGCGGCGATGGCCACGACGTTGGGGTAGTCCATGGCGGCGATGAGGGCATCCGGACGGTTTTCTCGCAGGTAACGGGTCAGGCCCGGCAGGGCCCCTAGGACGAAATGGGGTTTGCGGCATAGCAGCATGCGCAGCCAGAACAGGGCATCTTTGCCCAGGGCAAACAGGCTGCGCAGCGATGCCCAGGGTGTGCGCACCTTGAGATCGACAATCTTCACCGCCTCGGGGATCTGATCGAAAAAACGGCCTTTTTGGCGCGCTAGCACCAGATCGACCCGGTGCCCCTGCTCGACCAGTCCCCGGGCGAGGTGCACCATGACCCGCTCCGCGCCACCGCTCCCCTGCAGTGAACGCATGAAAAGTGCGATGTGCATCGAGGAGTCGACTCGGGTTTCGCGGCTCATGGCTATCCTGGGAGATAAACCGCCGGCTTACAGGGAGGCGGTGCGGGTTGTCGTTTGCGGCAGTGCGGAGAAAGCTTGCAGCAGCCTGTCGATCTGCTCGGAGGTATGGGCGGCACTGACGCTGCAGCGCAACAGGGTTTTGCCGTCGGGAGCCGCCGGGGGCAGCACCAGGTTGACGTAAATCCCCTGTTCCAGCAGGGCGGCCCAGCAGCGCAGGGTCTGTTCGCTCGATTCGGTATAGACGGCCACCACAGGCCCCGGTTGGGGGCCGAGCTCGAACCCCTGCTGCTTGAGGCCGGAATAAAGCCGCCGGGCGTTGTCCCAGAGTTTGTCCCGCAGGTGCGTACCCGCTTCGAGCAGGGCCAGGGCCGAACGTACCGAGGCAATGGTGGCGGGCGACGGTGAGGCGGTGAAGATGTAGGAACGGCTTGCGTAGCGTACCAGGTCGAGTTCCGGGTGGTTGCTGACACAGAACCCGCCGATGGTCCCAAGGCTTTTGCTGAAGGTGCCGACGATGAAGTCCACCTTGTCGAGACATCCCTCGGCTTCGGCCAGCCCGCGTCCGCGTTGGCCCAGAACACCGAGTGAGTGCGCCTCGTCGACCATCAGCAGGGCGCCGTACTGTTCTTTGATGCGGACGATTTCCGCCAGGGGCGCCTGGTCGCCGAGCATGCTGTAGATGCCTTCGACAATGATCAGCGCGTTTTGCGCCCGATCGCCGAGGCGGCGCAGACGTTTGTCGAGATCGGCCGGGTTGTTGTGCCGGAAGCGGAGGATGTCGGCCCCGCTCATGCGGCATCCGTCATAGATGCTGGCGTGGCAGTCGCCGTCGATCAGGATGACGTCGCCAGGGCCGGTCAGGGCGGAGATCACGCCCAGATTGGCGACGAATCCGGTGGAAAAGACGATGGCTTCGGAGCAGCCGAAAAAAGCGGCCAGCTCCCTTTCGAGAGCATTGTGACCGGCATAGGTGCCGTTGGCCATACGCGATCCGGTGGTGCCGGTCCCTTCGGAACGAAGGGCCTGGCAGGCGGTCTCGATGCATTCCGGATGAAAGGTCAGACCCAGGTAGTTGTTGGTCCCGGCAAGCAGGACCTTGCGGCCGTTGATGCGCGCCTCGGTGGGCGAGAGGATTTCCTCGTTGACCACGTGGAACGGATCGATGCCCAGTTCTTCAAGGCCTTTGCGCGCGGCGGCTACGGATTCCAGTTTCTCGAACAGTCCCATCGGCTTACCCTCCTATTTCCTTCTGCACCTGCAGGGCAAAATCCCCGACCGTACGGATCTCGGAAAGATTGTTCAGAGGAAAGGAAAAATCGAAGGTGTCTTCGACTTCTTCGAGGATTTCCATGACCAGCAGGGAATCGAGACCCAGATCGTTGACAAGTTCGGTCTGTTCCGTGACGGCTACCGGCTTGTTTATAAAGCGTTCCAAAATGGCGGTTATCTCGTCGAGAATGCGGGTGTATTCGGGTGTGGACATCGGGCTCTCCATTGCTTGATGGCGAAGCTAAAAGCGCCATCCCTTTTGATGCTTATTGCGAAAGCATCATGGCATATAGCGTAAATCAGTCTCCGAGGGTGCGGCGCAATCCCTGATGCAGGTCGATCGCGGGACGCCAGCGGGTTGCGGAGCTGAAAAGCGTATTGTCGCAGGTCCAGTCGGCGTGACAGAGCTCCCGGACCTTGCCCGGGGTCAGCATCGGCCGGTAGCCGCCGATGATGGCCGCGGTGTTGTTGAGATGCGCCGCCGCTTTGAGCAGGCCCGCCGGGACGCTTATTTTGCGGATGCGGCGGCGGTAAAGGTTTTCGCCGATTTCGCGGACCTCGTTCCAGTCGTAGCCGCCCGGCCTGCCGTCGTGCAGCTCAAAACAGGCTCCCGTCATCGATTCGCTGCGCAGCCACGCCAGTACGGCCTCGGCGAGGTCGGTAACGAAAATCAGCGAGAAACGTTTTTTCCCGGCACCGGGGGTAAACAGCATGCCCCGGCGCAGCCACTGCAGAACCGGCAGCAGCTCGCGATCGCCCGGACCGTAGACTGCAGGCGGCCGCAGGATCGTGCATTCGAGGCCGGCGGTTTGCTGCTGGAGGACCCTCTCCCCCTGGCGCTTGCTTGCGGCATAGGGCGAGAGGCCCGGCTCGCGGGCCGCCAGAGAAGACATCAGCAAGATCCGGCGGCACGATGCGGCGTTGCGGGCCGCCCGGGCGATGTTGCCGGTTCCGTCGATGTTGGCGGCGGCAAAATCCGCTTCCACCCGTCCGCGCACCGAACCGGCGCAGTGAATGACGGCAGCGGTTCCTTCCACCAGGCGCAGCAGACTGTCGCCATCGCCGAGGTCGCCATACACCCATGACAGTCCCGGCGCTTCGAAGCTCGCGGCTTTGGAGGCGGGGCGCAAAAGGGCCTTGACCCGCAAACCGGCCTGCAGCAGCCGGCGGATGATCGTGGCGCCGATGAAGCCGGTGCCGCCGGTGACGGCCACCAGAAAATTGTCATGCGACGGGGGATGTTCAAAGGCCGCTGGCGGGCATGCAACCATCGGTTTCTAGCCGCCGGCCTGACCGGCCGAAGGAACGGACGAAGAGGAAAAATCCTCGTTGCGTTGCAGAAAATCCCTGCGTGCCGCAGATCGCGAGAGTTTCCCTGAAGAGGTTTGCGGCAGGGTATGCGGCGGCACGATTTCCACGAAGCAGTCGATGCCGAACTCCTGATGAACCCGTCGACGGATCTCTTCGATAAGCTGATCGCGTTCCAGGGCGGCGGTGTTTCGGCTCTGGACCACCAAAACGACTGTTTCTTCCGCCTGGGGACCGGGGACCGAAAAGGCCGCGGCGTCACGGGGACGGATTTTCGGCAGCTCTTCCACGACCGCTTCCATGTCCTGCGGCCAGATGTTTCGACCGTTGATGATGATCATGTCCTTCTCTCGCCCGGTGATCACCACCTTGTCGCCGACCATGTAGCCGATATCCCCCGTGTTGAGCCAACCGTCGGCGCTCAAGGCTTCGCGGGTGGCTTGCGGGGCGTTGAGGTAGCCGCTCATAACGCTCGGGCCTCGCACGTGCAGGATTCCGCAGCGTCGCTCGGCAAGGGGCTTCCCCTGTTCGTTGCGCACCTCCAGTTCGTGACCGGGAAGTACGGAGCCGCAAAAGACCATCTCTTTAACGCTTGCACTGGCGTCGTCGGCGGGCACGGCAACGGCGCGGTCACCAAGCACGTCGGCATCGATGAGATCGGTCTCGATGCCTTTGCCGACGGGGGCGAAGCTGATGGCCAGAGAGCATTCGGCCATGCCGTAAGAGGCGACAAAAGCCCTACGATCGAAATCGGCCGGTGCGAAGGTCTCGGCGAATTGCTCGAGAATATCGGGGCGCACCGGTTCGGCGCCGGTTCCGGCGATACGCCAGGATCCGAGGTCGTACTGCGCGACGTCGGTCGGTCGTACCCGGCGCGCACACAGGGCATAACCGAAGGTGGGACTGAAGGATATGGTGCCGCGGTTGCGCGAAATCAGTGCCGGCCAAAGCCGCGGCCGCATGGCGAAATCCCGGGTGTTGAGATAATCGATGGAGCGCTGGGAGGCCAGCGGAGCAAGGAGGCATCCGACCAGCCCCATATCGTGATAAAAGGGAAGCCAGGAGACGCAGCGGTCATCATCCAGAAGGCCGAGCCCGGGTCCCGTGATGCCGGCCAGGTTGGCCATGACGGCCTGTTGGGTGATGACCACCCCCCGGGGGAACCGCGTGCTGCCGGAGGTGTATTGCAGATAGGCGAACTCGTTGGATTCGAAAGGACGCAACGGTTCCTTTGTTTCAGGCAGATCATCGAAGTAGCCGGCCTCGCCGACATGTTTCAATTTCAACTCTGCAGCGGCCTCGGACAGAAAGGAAATGAAGGAAGGATCCGCCATTCCGGCTTCTGCGCCGGAGGACCGAAGGAGTCCCCTTAACTTTTCCACCATGGCCTGGCTCCCGCCGAGATGCACCGCAGCGGGGAGCGGCACGGGAACAAGCCCGGCGTACTGGCAGGCAAAGAAAAACCGCACGAAATCGGGGTCGGTCGTGGCGACCAGAGCGAATCGGGCCCCTCTTTTCAGCCCGAGTCCGACGAGTTTGCGCGCCAGACTCCGGGCCTGATCGCGCAGCAGCGCATAGGGGAGAACGGCTGTGAGTTCTCCTTTCCCCGAATAAAAGTTGGTTCCTGTCTCGCCTGTTGCGGCATACTCAAGAGCTTCGGTGAGTGTGGCGAATTCGCCACGGCACAAGGGAATGCTGTTTCTGGTCGGTGTCTCTTTCAACATGTTCAATGTATTCATATGCCGCATTTCGTAAAAACAGGGACGTCAGTCCCAGATCGATATCAGATGCTTTCTGAGGGCGTCCCTGTCGGTATCATTCATTTCGTTGTCGTGTTTCAGATCGGGTGGCCCGGGCCACCCGGTATCCCGGAAAACGGTGGTGGCGAAACGGCGCTCGTCAGCATAGCGCGGGATAATGTGAAAATGCACATCCGGATCAACCATCATCAGCATGAGATAATTGATCTTATCGTAGTCAAAGGCTTTTTTCAGGGCGCCTTCGATGCGACCGGTTATCTCATGAAGATCGTCGAACGCCGACTTGCTGATAGCGGAAAAGGTCTGCACCGGTTCCTTGCATACCAGAACCAGAGAGCCCAAGGTTGCTTGAGCAGGCCGGAGCAGGACGGCCCAGCTTTCCGTTTCCTCGATAACCGTTTCGGGGTAGTTGAACTTTTCGAGTGTGGCGTTGCTCACGAAACCTCCTTGAGCGGGCGCTTTTTTGCTGGTATTATGCGCTGCCGTGGCAGGCTGATCCGGCATCACACTTGTGGAGCCCTGCAATTTAACACAGTCTGGCACAGAGGTAAATGGTTAAAAAAATGCATTTTATCCGTCCGGCCTTTGCCGAGCATGCGCGTTTGGCGATGCCGGGATTGTTTTGCCATGGGGTCCGACCAGGAAAGGATCAGGAATAAACCATGACCATGTCGATGCGAAAAACCGCGAAATCCGCCGCAGGCGATCGTCCCGCCGATAGCGGCCTCGAAATTCTGCCGGTGGCGGGCGGCCTCGAGCGCCGGCAGTTTCTGCGTTTTCCAAGCAAGTTGTATGCCGACGACCCCGTCTGGGTCCCTCCTCTTCTCCTGGAGCGCGAAGAACACTTTTCGAAGCGCAATCCCTATTTTCAGCATGCCGATGTCAAGGCCTGGCTGGTTCGTCGCGAAGGACGCCCTGTCGGGCGCATCAGCGCGCAGGTGGATAGGCTTCACCTGGAGCGCTACAATGATGCTACCGGGTTTTTCGGCCTGCTCGAAGCCGAAGACGATCCGCAGGTTTTTCGCCTCCTGTTCGAAACCGCCGAGCAATGGCTGCGTGAACAGGGGATGCGTCGTGTCCGCGGGCCGTTCAACCTTTCCATCAACGAGGAGTGCGGACTGCTTGTCGATGGCCTCGACACCCCCCCTGTGGTCATGATGGGGCATGCCCGTCCATGGTATCCGGAGCGGGTCGAGGCGCAGGGTTACAGCGGTGTGCAGGATCTCCTTGCCTATCACATTCATACCGATTTTTCGGCGCCGCCCGGACTGGATCGTCTGGCTGCCCGCGTCGCTTCACGTGTGCGACTTCGCCCCATGAGCCGTAAAGACTTCCGGCGGGACCTGGACATCATCAAGGATATTTTCGAGGATGCCTGGGCTCAGAACTGGGGGTTCATTCCTTTTACCGATGAGGAGTTCGCCACGCTGGGGAAAAACCTCAAGTTCCTGGTTCCGCCAGAGTTTGTGCGCATCGCCGAAGTCGACGGTGAGCCGGCCGGGATGATGGTGGTATTCCCGAATCTCAATGAAGCGATCAGGGATCTGAACGGCCGGCTTTTGCCCCTGGGCTGGCTCAAGTTGATGTGGCGTCTCAAGGTGCGCGGTCTGAAGTCCGGGCGCGTGCCTCTGATGGGGGTGCGCCGCCGGTTTCATAACAGTCGCCTGGGAGCCGTTCTGGCTTTGATGATGATCACTTCGCTGCAGCCTGAAGTACGTAAGCGCGGCATGCGGGAAGTCGAGATGTCCTGGATCCTGGAAAACAACAAAGGGATGTGCAACATCATCGAATCCCTCGGCGGACGTGCTTACAAGCGCTACCGCATCTACCAGAAAAACCTCTGATGAAAGGATCGATCCACATGTCTGTACAGCCCCGAAAATTCGCTGCCGTGGTACTAGCCGGGGACCGTGGGCCGGATGACCCGGTTGCCGCCGCCGCCGGTGTCTGCGGCAAGGCGCTGGTGCCGGTCGGCGGTCGGCCCATGGTGCTGCGCGTGCTTGACGCGCTGGGTGCCTCCGGGGCGGTCGATTCCCGTCTGGTCTGCGGTTCGTCGTCCCGCCTCCTTGAGCGGCAGCCGGAGCTGGCGGCAATGGTTGCCGCCGGCTCGGTAAAATGGGTTGAGAACGCCTCGTCGCCGAGTCTGAGCGCCCTGTCCGCCCTCGCCACGCTCCCGGAGGAACAGCCGGTGCTGCTCACCACGGCCGATCATGCCCTGCTCACGCCGCAGATGGTTGAGTTTTTCTGCACCGGCGCTGCCGAAACCGGTTGCGATGTCGTCGCAGGCCTCGTATCTGCCGAGCTGGTCAGGAACGCCTTTCCCGAAAACCGGCGGACCGTGACCCGGCTGCGAAACGGCAGTTATTGCGGGTGCAACCTGTTCGCCTTTCTTACCCCGCGGGGGCGCCGTGCGGCCGCTTTCTGGCGATCCATCGAGGCGTCGCGCAAAAAGCCTCTGAAGATCGTCAGTTCGCTCGGCGTTTTCGCGGTTCTGCGCTATCTTCTCGGGCGTCTGACCCTGGAACAGGGGCTCGACCGATTATCCGCCGCCATGGGGGCACGCGCCGGGGCGGTCTGGATGCCCGAGGCCGAAACGGCCGTCGATGTCGACAGTATTGCGGACTGGCAACTTGTGGAGAAAATCCTGGAGGCCCGGCGGCAGAATACCTGACGGGCATCCTCGCCACGCCGGCCCGACGACGAAGCTCGATGCCGGGGCTTTGAAAAATAAATATCAGGCCAGGGCGCCGCACCGTCCTTCGGGCCGGTTTTCAATGATATTGCGCACGACGTTTTCCGCCTGCTTGAGATCGGCGGGACAGTCAACCTCTCCCCAGGCCAAGCCTTCGATGCAGCAGGTCCATACGGGCATCCGCTGCGCAAGTTCGTCGATGACCGAGAGATACCAGCGCTTCAGGCCCGTCGGTCGGCGCAACGCTTCTTCGACGGTGTTTTTGAACAGGGACGGTCCTTCGCCCCGGAACAGCAACATGCCGATGGATTCGGCGTGAACCTGGTCCAGGGGCAGGTCCTTTCCGATGCGCAGCAGGCGTTCGCCTTCCACGATGACCTTCATGTCATCGCTGTCGTATCGGCTCTTGCAATCCGTTGTCACCGTGACCGGTCGGGACGGAGAGTTGAGAAGTTTTTCCAGCACCGGAGCTTCGAAAAGCGTATCGCCGTTGAGGATGAGGAAGTCTTCCGTCATCTCCTCGCGGGCCACCCAGCAGGTGCCGAGATTGTCGGCCACCGAGAAGAAAGGGTTGAAAATGGTGCGTACACGCTCCCGGCCATAGCGTTCGGCAAGGAGCTTTTCGACCTTGTGGGCTTCGTACCCGAGAACCACGCAGATGTCCTCCACGCCGCACTTGTTCAGCTCGTCGATCTGCCATTCGATCATCGGCTGTCCCTGAATGCTTACGGCGCACTTTGGAAGATCCGCTGTCAGCGGCAGCAGCCGCTTGCCTTGTCCAGCACTGAGAATGATTGCTTTCATACAGTCTATTGCCTTCCTCTCGTTTTGCTGCCTTTGTACCGGCCGTCTCCTTGCCATTGCTCATCCGGCGTGGTACGATTGCCGGCTGGAACAGAAGAGCCTGTAAGAGCTTTGGTAAATACGGTAAACATCAGCGAAAATAGAAAAATATAGGTGTGTGGTCAAGAAAAAATCGTGTTTTACCCGTCTTTTCCTTGTGTTTCCAACCCGGACCGGATCCGCCTTGATTCTTGAACGTTACATAATTCGTGAGATCCTCTCTCCCCTGGCTGCGATCGGTCTCGTTCTTATCGCGATCTTTTCCGGATACAGTGCGACCCGCTTTCTGAACGATGCGGTGAACGGTCTTCTTTCGGGGCAGACCGTTGCGGTTCTGGTCTTGCTCAAGGTTCTCATAGCCCTCGAGGTGTTGCTGCCTGTCACTCTCTGTCTGGCCGTGGTTCTTGCCCTGAGCCGACTTTATGCCGATGGCGAGATTCCGGCGATGGAGGCGGGCGGCATCGCGCCTGGACGCATTACGAAAGCGGTTTTCTTTCTCGCCTTTGCCCTCGCTCTTCTGGTCGGAGGATTGTCCTATTATGCACGTCCCTGGGCTTATGAAAAAATTTATACCCTTGAAGCCGGTGCCGGGAAGGATTTCGATTTTGCCAAGGTGGAGGCCGGCCGGTTCTATGAGCTCGGCAACGATCTGATCTTTTTTGCCGAACAACTCGATTCCGATGCAAAACAGGCCCGCAACGTCTATGTGTGGGAGCTGACTCCCGACGGCCGCAAAGTAACCTTTGCCGAAATGGCCCGGCAGGAAGACGCAACGGCCGGGCGGCCGAAATCCATAGTGTTTCGGAGCGGACATCACTATATTCTGACCACGGCTGCGAATCGAGACCGTTTCATCGATTTTGAAAAGAGCGTGTTGCCGCTTACACCGGCTGTCAAGCCCCTGGAATACCGGCGCAAGGCGGCACCGAGCGTTCGTCTGGCCGGGGCTGCAGAACCGAAGGAAATCGCTGAATACCAGTGGCGTCTGTCTACCGGCCCCGCGACCATTCTGCTGGCTCTTTTGGCGATTCCTTTCAGCCGCACCGCGCCGCGCCGCAGCCGCTACGGCAAGGCGACGGCGATCCTCGTCCTGTTCTTTCTCTACTACAATTTCAGCCTGATCACCAAGACCTGGGTCGAAAAGCAGGTGATCCCGCCGTTTCCCGGTATCTGGTCGGTTGTGCTCGTGCTCGGACTGCTGGTCTTTTTGCTGGTTTTTATTCCCGGGCTCAAGTCCCGTCGGGCGATACGCCAGGCGTCGGGCAGTCGGAGGGTGGAAACGTGAGGATATTCGACCGTTATCTGGCCCGCAGCTTTTTACGCGGCTGGCTCGGTGTCAATCTCGTATTTGCCGGCCTGTTCAGTTTTCTGGAACTGGCCAAGCAACTCGACGATGTCGGCGAGGGGGCTTACCGTATGGCCGACGCCCTGCTTTATGTCCTGTTGACGTTGCCGGGACGGATACTCGACCTGGCTCCGCCCAGCGCTCTGCTTGGCGGGATCATCGGTTTGGGGCTGCTGGCGAAACATTTTGAACTGCTTGCCCTGCAGACCTTCGGCATTTCCATTCAGCGCATCGGCTGGACCGTGGTGCGTCCTGCCGTGCTTGCCCTGCTGGCTCTTTTGTTGGGAGCGCAGTTTCTTATCCCGCGGCTGGAACATACGGCCTGGACCCGGCGCGAGACCGCCCTTTCGGATTCGGGGAAGATTCTGCCCCGCGGCGGTTTCTGGACCCGGGACGGAAAACGTTTTATCAACCTGCGCACCGCCCGCAGCGATGGCAGCCAGACCGTCGATATTTACTCTTTCGATATTCGGGACCGGTTGACCGGTTATACCCATGCCCGTGAAGCCGACATCGGCGAAGGCGGAAGTTGGATTCTTCGCGACGTGCAGACCAAGGAGATTTCCGAAAAGGGCAGCCTGACTCGGAAAATGCCGCGGCTCGTGGTTCCCGACCTCCTCAGTCGCGAGCAGGCCGAGGTGCTTGCGCTGCCTCCGCAGGCTTTGTCCCTTTCCGATCTGTTCGGCTTTATCGCCGCTCTGGAGGCGCGGGGTCAGAACGCCGACCGTTACCGGCTGACGCTCTGGCAAAAGCTCAGCCTGCCGGTGATGACAGCGGCGATGATCATGCTCTCGCTGCCCTTTGTTTTCGGACCGGCCCGCAGCGCCAGTCTCGGCTGGCGGATCATGATCGGGGGCATCATCGGTGTGACGGTTTTCTTCCTTGGTCAGGTCCTGGGTTATACCGGCCTGATCCTGCAGATCCCCCCGGTTTGGACCACTCTCGTACCCGCCCTGGTTGTTCTTGCCTGCGGTATTTTCATGGCGCGCAGGATTGTCTGAAGGACGTACATAACAAGGCTTTTTTATCTTTCAGCCATCGGCAGGAAGAGCGTTTTCTGCTCTGAGGCAACGAACTGCTCCTGGTCTCGGCAGTAGGTACGCGCGGAGATATGCAGGCTCCATTTTTCCGCTTTTTCCTCGAGGCGATACAGGTGATAACGGGCGGTTCGTTGCGGGTGGTGACGGGAATCCGATGCGGAAGGGACACCGAAAACCGGAATTCGTTTTTCTCCGGCAGCAAGTTCCCGCGTTTGAGCCAGGTGGGCGTGCCCGTGCAAAATCAATTCGGCACCCTGCCGCGCGAGTACTTCGGCAAGCCCGGGCGCATCGGTCAATCTTTTGCGCCATGCGATGCTGCCGACTGCAGGGGGATGGTGAAGCA
>JASKKK010000045.1 GCA_030154185.1 Desulfuromonadales bacterium | reverse complement strand
AACCTTTCGGTTTGATGATCGCCAGAACGGCAAATTGGTGGCTTTCAGTCCCGATATAACCCCCCAGGTGGCCAGAATCGTCGCCACCCGCATGAAGGGGGCACCTTTGCCTTTGCGCCTTTGCTACAGCGGCAAGGTCCTGCGCCACACGGAACAGCAGGCCGGCAAGGATCGGGAAATCATTCAGGCCGGCGTCGAATTGATCGGCTTGCAGGGGCCTGAGGCTGATGCCGAAATGATTGCCATGGCTATCGAATGCCTACAGTCTCTCGGTGCTGCCGAATTTACCGTCGATATCGGCCAGGTGGAGTTTTTCCATGGCGTCATGGACGGCCTGGACCTGCCGTATCCGCAGGCCCTGGCCGTTCAGCAGGCCATTGCCCGCAAGGATTCTTCAGGGCTGGCGGAACTGCTGTCGGGGCTCTCCCTTGATGACGGCAAATATACGGAAATCATGGCTCTGCCGCGACTTTTCGGCGGCCGGGAGGTTCTGGACCGTGCAGCCGACATCGTGGTCAATGATCGCTCGCGGCGGGCTCTGGAAAATCTGCGTCAGATTCTTAGGGTGCTCGAAACCTACGGTGTCGAGGAGCATGTGACTTTTGACCTGGGAGAATTGCGTGGTCTTGGCTACCATACCGGCGTGACCTTCCAGGGGTTTCTCAGCGGCATGGGGTCGGCCGTCTGTTCCGGAGGTCGTTACGATACCCTCACGGCCCATTACGGTATGCCTGCGCCTGCCACCGGATTCGCCTTCAATCTGCTCAACCTGCTCACGGCCCTCGACCGGGATCTGGAGCGCACGGTTGTCCAGTGTCATGATGTTTTGATACTGCAGGGCGGACCGGATAAACAGGCTGCTCAGCGCTTGGCGCGTGCATTGCGTATACAGGGATATGCCTGCGCCCGCGATATTATAGAACGTCCTCTGCAGGACAGCCTCGATTATGGTCGGAAAATGCATTTCAGCCACGTTATGGTGGTGGATGGCCAGGCAGGCGAGGTGCGGTCGATCCGGCTCGCAGATGGCAGCGAACAAACGATTTCCCTGCAAGCGGTTCTCGCTGGAGAATTTCGCCTGTAATTCCGATCAGGAGATTAAGTACATGGCAAATGTAGTTATTGTTGGTGCCCAGTGGGGCGACGAAGGAAAGGGCAAGGTTGTCGATATCTATACCGAGTACGCGGATGACGTGGTGCGCTTCCAGGGGGGCAACAATGCCGGACACACCCTTGTTGTCGGCGATGAGACGACCATTTTGCATCTCATCCCTTCGGGCATTCTGCACGAGGGCAAGCGCTGTATTATCGGCAACGGCGTGGTGCTCGACCCCAAGGTCTTCCTGGAGGAGATCGAAAAGCTGAAGAAAAAGGGTTATCTCAAGGATGACCGGCAGCTGGTTATCGATGGCAATGCCCATATCATCATGCCTTATCACAAAGCCCTCGACATCGCCCGCGAACAGAAATCCGGCGCCCGCAAAATCGGCACCACCGGCCGCGGCATCGGGCCGACCTATGAGGACAAGGTGGCACGACGTGGAATCCGGGTCATGGATCTGATTCGCCCGGAAACCTTTGCCCGCAAGGTCCGGGAACTGTTGCCGGAGAAAAATTTCTATCTGGAGAAGTATCTGGGCGGCGAACCGCTGTCGGAAAAAGCCATTATCGAAGAATACGGTGTTTACGCCCTGCAGCTGGAAAAATATCTCGATCGCGCCTCCCTGCTGCTGAACCGAAGCATTGCCGAAGGGCGCAATATCCTGTTCGAAGGTGCTCAGGGCACGCTGCTCGACATCGATCACGGCACCTATCCCTATGTTACATCTTCGTCGACGGTTGCCGGCGGCGCCTGCACCGGCAGCGGAGTCGGTCCCTGTGCCATCGACGAAGTCATCGGTATCGTCAAGGCCTATGTGACCCGTGTCGGTGAAGGCCCGTTTCCGACGGAGCTGCATGACGATATGGGAGAACAGCTGCGCGCCGAAGGCCATGAGTTCGGTTCCACCACGGGGCGCCCCCGCCGTACCGGCTGGTTCGATGCCGTGGCCTTGCGTGAAGCGGTGCGCATCAGCGGCATGACCGGCCTGGCCATAACCAAGATGGACGTGCTCAACAACCTGGAGACCGTCAATATCTGCACCGGGTATGCATATCAGGGCCAGTTGCTGGAGGATTTTCCACACGATTTCGATATCCTCAAAGAATGCAAGCCTGTATATGAACAGATGGAAGGCTGGCAGAGCGATCTTGGCGATGCGACTTCCTTCGAAACCCTGCCGGCCAAGGCACAGGCCTATTTGCGCAAAATAGAAGAAGTGTCCGGGTGTCCGGTTGTGCTGGTCTCCATCGGTCCACGCCGGGACCAGACGATTCAGTTGAAAAATCCCTTTGACAAGAAGTGAAAAATAGGGTAAAAATTCCGGCATTCGGTGGCAATGAGCGGGTCCGATTCGCGGTTGGGGGAAACTAATCCGACGCAGCGAAAAAAAAGTGAAAAAAGTGTTGACTCGCCGAAAGCTTTCAAGTATAAAGTGGCCTCCGTCGCAAGGAGCCGCTAGCTCAGTTGGTAGAGCATCTGACTTTTAATCAGATGGTCGTAGGTTCGATCCCTACGCGGCTCACCATTTAAGTCCCTATCGTCTAGCCCGGCCTAGGACACCGGCCTTTCACGCCGGCGACGGGGGTTCGAATCCCCCTGGGGACGCCAAAGTCAACAGCCCCACTGCCATACCGGCGGTGGGGCTGTCTGCGTTTAGGCCCGATTGCAATGTCGCCGTCGGGAACCTTTCAGAAAGGATGACATGTCCGAGCCCCACCCTGTAGTCGAAATATTCAGCGATGGTGCCTGCTCCGGCAATCCCGGTCCGGGCGGTTACGGTACTTTGCTTCGCTGTGGCGAACATGTGCGCGAAATTTCAGGCTTCGATCCCGAGACGACCAACAACCGCATGGAACTGCTTGGAGCCATTGCCGGCCTCGAGGCTCTTACCCGTCCCTGTCATGTGCATTTGACCACCGATTCCCAATATGTCTGCAAGGGGATGACCGAGTGGATTCACGGCTGGCGAAAAAAGGGGTGGAAGAATTCAAAAAAAGAGGAGGTAGCCAACCGCGATCTCTGGCAGAGGTTGCTGGAGCTGTGCGGGAAACATCAGGTCACCTGGCACTGGGTGCGCGGGCATGCCGGTCATCCCGAAAACGAACGTTGCGATGAGCTGGCGCGCCAGGCCATTGCCAAGGGTAGCGGTCTGTCCTGAAGTCCTCTCCGAAATATCCGTAGCCGATGGTGTCGGCTCGGATTTTCTATGGTGTGTTCGGCCTCTTCGTGAATGAAAATCAGTTAGAGCTCCCACCTTGGATATCCTTTAAAACTGTGTTATTCTTGGCACTATGTCTGAAGACTCTGCCTTAACCCATTTCGGGGAATGACCGTATGGCTCCTGATAACATCTCCTCGCCCCTTGCCGCTACAGGCAAACTTTTGATGTCCCCTGACGGGGACCTGGTCGCACTGGCCCTTTATGTCGGACTGACCCTCATTATCGTCATCGGCCTGTTGCTGGCTGCCCGATTTCTGGGACAGCGCACGCATACATCTCTGAAGAAACTCCCCTACGAGTGCGGTGTGGAGCCGACCGGTCGTGCCCGACCCGGTTATCCGGTGCCTTTTTATCTGACCGCCATTTTTTTCGTGGTGTTCGATGTCGAAGTGGCTTTCATCGCTTCCTGGGCAGTGGCCTATGACCTTCTGAGCTGGCGCGGTCTTGTCCAGATCGCGTTTTTCATCATCACTTTGCTGATAGCCCTGATCTACCTTTGGCGCCGCGGTGCTCTCGACTGGGGGCCGCAGCGCCGCTGAAGGATGCCGCGAAGAATGAGCGAACCGATTCCTAAAAATATCGTTCTTACCACCCTGGACGAGGCCATCAACTGGGGACGGAAAAACAGCATGTGGCCCATGTTTTTCGGGTTGTCCTGCTGTTTTGTGGAGATGATGGGCAGCATGACGCCGCGTTTTGACCTGGCCCGCTTCGGTGCAGAGGTGTTGCGCGGAACGCCGCGCGAGGCCGATTTGATGGTCATAGCCGGGACCCCTTTTAAAAAAATGGCTGCCAGCATGCTGCGCATCTACGAGGAAATGGCCAACCCCAAATGGGTTATCGCCATGGGCAGCTGCGCCAATTCCGGGGGTATGTACGATGTATACAGCGTCATGCAGGGGGTGAACCAGATACTTCCCGTGGATGTCTATATCCCCGGCTGCCCGCCCCGCCCTGAAGCCTTCATTCAGGGGCTGATGGCGTTGCAGGAAAAAATAGCCCGGGAGGAACGTCCGGCCCGGCCGGTATTGAACATGCGGGGGGGGTGCGAAGGTACGACCGTGCCAATCCTGATCGACGGACACAGCAAAGCACGCGATACCCGTGGTCCGGGATACGGGCAATGCCCCATCCGCGGTACTTCCCAGCAACATCCCGATTTTCGCGGCAGCCGCGCATCCGGTATGTGGCGCCCGCCACAACCGCGTATTGCCTTTGCCGCCTCGTCGCCCGCCCTGCTGGAACAGGTTCGGCAGCGCTTCGGAGATGCCGTGCGCGAGGAAGACAGTGCCGACATGCCGACGCTGGTGGCCGAAACCGGCCAGGCTCATGAACTGCTGAGGTTTCTCAAGCAGGATATCGACAGACCCTTCGAACGTCTCGAGGATTTGACCGCCATCGACGAGACGGCACGCCAGAGACGGCCGGAGCACGATCTGACCCTGGTTTACCATCTTCTTTCCTTCGAGCGCGCAGACTATCTGCGCATCAAGACGCCTCTGGCCAAGGATAGGGCCGAGGCGCCGTCTATCGTCGGTTTATGGCCGGCAGCCAACTGGTACGAGCGTGAAGTGTTCGATATGTTCGGCATTCGTTTTGACGGACATCCCGATCTGCGGCGGATTCTCATGCCGGAGGGGTGGCAGGGGCATCCTCTGCTCAAGGCCCATCCGAGCCGGGCTACCGACATGGCGCCGTTTACCCGCGATACCGCCACCACCATGGTGCCTCCTGAGGGATCCCATTTTTTCAAAAGCCAAAGCGGGGCCGATGACGAAACCCTATCCATTCTCAATCTCGGTCCTCAGCATCCGGGCACCCATGGTATCCTGCGCGTCATCCTGAAACTCGCGGGAGAAGAGATTGTCGATCTCGATTCGGAAATCGGCTACCACCACCGTGGTGCGGAGAAGATCGCCGAACGTCAGCACTGGAACCAATATATCCCTTATACCGATCGCATCGATTATCTTGCCGGGTCTCTGAACAACCTCGCCTATGTGCACTCGGTGGAATCTTTGTGTGGTGTCGAGGTGCCGCCTCGTGCCCGTTATATCCGTATCCTGCTCAGCGAATTGTTCCGTATTGCCAGTCACCTCGTGTGGTTGGGCACGTTTGCCCACGATATCGGTGCCATGACGCCGGTTTTCTACGCCTTTGACAGTCGCGAGCGGATTTTCGATATTATCGAACTGGTGACCGGCGGCCGTATGCATCCCGCATGGTTCCGCATAGGCGGCGTTCCGGACGACCTGCCCGATGGCTGGCGTGCGGCGGTCGACGCCTTCACTTCGGATTTCGCTGCGCGCATCGACGAGTTCGACCGCCTGCTGACCGACGGGCCGATTTTTCGCAAACGGACCGAGGGCATCGGCGTCCTGAGCCGTCAGCAGGCCGTTGAGCTGGGCTTCAGCGGACCCAACCTGCGGGCTACGGGGCTGGCCTGGGATTTGCGCAAAACGAGGCCCTATGCGGGTTACGAAGAATTCGATTTCGATGTGGTGACAGCGTCGGGAGGTGACAGCTTCGCCCGCTATCTGGTGCGCCTCGGGGAATTGCGCCAGAGTCTGCGCATTGTACGGCAGGCCGCCGAACGCATGCCTGAAGGACGCTGGATCAGCGATGAATACCGCTATGTCTATCCCAAAAGGGAGGACGGGTTGAAGGATATCGAAAGTCTGATTCACCATTTTCTGCATGTCAGCCGCGGACCGACGGCACCATGCGGGGAGTGTTACCGGGCCATCGAGTCAAGTAAGGGCGAATGCGGCTATTATGCGGTCAGTGATGGCGGCACCGGCGCTTACCGTCTGCGTATCCGCACCCCGAGCTTTCCCCACCTCCAGGCGTTGCCGCAACTGAGCCGCGGCTTGCTGGTGGCTGATGTTATCACTATTCTCGGCTCGCTCGATTACGTGCTGGCCGACCTGGACCGCTGATATGGCAACACTTCTTTCGGAAAAACAGATCGCGCAGCTTAAACGCCGCGTAAAGGAGACTCCTCATCCGCGGGAAATGGTGCTCGACGTGCTGCATGCCATTCAGGACGCCAACGGGTGGGTTTCGGATGAGGGAGTGGAGCTTGCCGCCATTGTCCTCGGGCTGTCTTCGCTGCAGGTGGAGGAGATCGCGACCTTTTACGACAAGATCTATCGTCGTCCCGTAGGGCGCAAGGTCATCCACGTCTGCGATTCCATTTGTTGCTGGAGCCGGGGCAGTGAGGCGATCATGCTTCGATTGCAGCAGTTGCTAGCCATTGCCCCGGGCGAAACCACGGCCGACGGCATGTTCACCCTCCTGCCGACTTGCTGTCTAGGCGCCTGTGGCGAGGCTCCGGCGCTACGCATCGGCAGAACTCTTTACGGCGGCGTCGAACCCGAACAGCTGGAGGCCATACTGGATAAGGAACGGGCGGAGGTCGAGTCATGAGAAGCTGCGAGCCGCTTCTGTTCAAGAATCGTCGCGCCGAGGGCCCGGTGTTCCTCGAGGGGTATCGCAAAAACGGCGGTTACCAGGGGCTGGAGAAGGCCCTGCGCGGCATGTCGCCTGCGGACGTGCGCGAAGAGGTCAAGGCCTCGGGGTTGCGCGGACGCGGCGGTGCCGGATTCCCCACCGGGGTCAAATGGTCGTTTTTCCCCAGCGACGATGCCGGCGAAAAGTATCTGGTGTGCAACGGCGACGAAATGGAGCCGGGCACCTTCAAGGACCGGCAACTCCTTTTGGCCGACCCGCACCACCTGCTGGAGGGCATCATCATATCCTGCTACGCCCTCGGCATCGGGACCGCCTACATCTTTCTGCGTGACGCCTATCGGGAGTGCGCCGGCAATCTGGAACGCGCCATTGACGAAGCCGCGCAGGCGGGATTGCTGGGGGATGATATTCTCGGCAGCGGGTTCAGCTGCGAAATTCATGTACATCGCAGCGCCGGTCGTTATATCTGCGGCGAGGAGACCGCCTTGCTCAACAGCCTGGAAGGGCTGCGTCCCAATCCCCGGTCCAAGCCTCCTTTTCCGGCAATAAAGGGGCTGTTCGGCAGGCCGACCGCTCTGAATAATATCGAAACCCTCGCCAATATTCCCCATATCGTTACCGGCGGCGCGGCCTGGTACAAAAGTCTGGCCTTGACCGAGCAGGGAGCCGGTACCAAGCTGTACGGACTGGCGGGGCACCTGGAAACCCCTTGCTGCGTGGAGGCGCCCATCGGCATGCCGTTGGGGGAACTGATCCGCGACTTCGGCGGTGGGGTCTGGAAAAATCGTTCCTTCAAGGCCTGTCTGCCCGGAGGAGCCTCGACTCCCTATCTGACCGCCGAGCATCTCGACGTGGCTCTCGATTACGAGCCCCTGGAGCAGGTCGGAACCCGGCTGGGCACCGGAGGAGTGGTGGTGTTCGACGATCGCACCTGTATGGTGGCGGCAACCCTCAACCTTTTGCGATTCTTCGCGCGCGAGAGTTGTGGATGGTGCACTCCCTGCCGCGATGGTTTGCCGCTGGTCTGCTGGTTGCTGGAGCGTCTCGAACGGGGTGAAGGAACCCGAGAGGATCTGACCATGCTGCAGGAGCAACTGAGCCATATCAACGGCCGCTCCTTCTGCGCCCTGGCCCTAGGAGCCATGGGCCCGGTAGATGGTTTGTTGAGGCATTTCGCCGAGGAAGTGGAAGACCATATTCGCATGGGACGCTGCCCTTTGCAGGATTGATATTCTAGCAAGTGTCCTCTGGAAATTCCGGACGGACACTTCGTTGTTTTCGTATTGGAAACGCGCAAAAGGGCCGTTTCCAGATGACTGTCAGCAACCCCGGAACCTTGAGATCACAAGCATGCCGACACTGACTATCGACAATCAGACCATCACCGTGCCGGAGGGGACAAACGTTCTCGAAGCTGCCAGACAACTCGGCATCGAGGTCCCGCATTTCTGCCATCATGAGGCGCTCGGTTCCGTAGGCGCCTGCCGGTTGTGTGCCGTCGAGTTTTTGGAGGGGCCGGTCAAGGGCATTCAGATGTCCTGCATGGTATTGGCCAAGGACGATATGGTGATCGATACCGGCAGCGACGGCGTTCTCGCCTATCGTGCCCAGGTGATCGAATGGTTGATGACCAACCATCCTCACGACTGTCCGGTTTGTGACGAAGGCGGGGAGTGTCAGTTGCAGGATATGACCGTGGCGGGCGGTCACGGCGTACGGCGTTATACCGGTCCCAAGCGTACCTATCAGAATCAGGACCTGGGGCCTTTCATTGCCCATGAAATGAATCGGTGCATCCAGTGCTATCGTTGCGTGCGCACCTACCAGGAATATTGCGGCGGAAAGGATTTCGGGGTCATGGGGACCCGGCAACGGCTCTATTTCGGACGCTTTTCCGACGGACCGCTGGAAAGCCCCTTTTCCGGCAACCTCGTGGACGTGTGCCCGACAGGCGTTCTCACGGATAAGACCTATCGCTATAAAAGCCGCATCTGGGATCTTCAGGAGGCGCCGTCCATCTGCCCGCACTGCTCACTCGGATGTGCCGTCATCCCGGGTGCCCGATACCAGGAATTGCAGCGGCGTCGCGCACGGACCAACCGCCGGACAAACGGTCACTTCATCTGTGACCGGGGCCGTTTCGGTTACGGTTACGTCAACCACCCCGACCGACCCCGCGCCCCTCTGCTCGGACATCGACGGGTAACATGGCAGGAAGCGCTGGCCGCGCTGCAAAACCATCTGCATGAGTTCTGCGAACTGTACGGTTCCGGCAGTATAAGCATGCTGTCTTCGTCCCGAGCCAGTCTTGAAACCCAGTTTTTGACCAAACGCTGGGCCAATGCTCTCGGCAGCGGCCAACTGTGTTTCGAAGCGCATCCGCGCCGGGACCAGGCTGCACGTGTTGCCGCATCGCAAGCTCCCGATTGCAGCGCCAGCATGGAGGATATCCGCAGTTGCGACATGGCGGTGCTGGTCGGTGCCGATCCCCTGGCCGAAGCCCCGATGCTGGCCCTGGCCTTGCGACAGGCCGCGCGTCGCGGAGCGCGGATTGTGGTGGTCGATCCAAGGCCGGTGGAGTTGCCCATAGACTGCGAGCGGCATGCCGCCGCGCCCGAAGAGCTTCCGCGGATTTTGCAGGGATTGACTCGTCCGCAACAGAACGCATTTGCCTCGGCTTCGGAAGAATTCGGCGGAGCGCTTGGCCGTGCTCTGCTCGAGGCGAAAAATCCGGTGCTCATCGGGGGGAGCGACCTCCTTGGCCCGCAGGGATGTCAGATGCTGTTGAAGGCAGCCGAAGCCTGTTCGCCAACCGGCAGTACGTGCCGCAGCATGCTGCTGCTGGCAGGCCCCAACAGCTTCGGTGGCGCCATGCTGAGTGACGATGGCCCCGGATTCGACGCCTTGCTGGAAGGTATGGAACAGGGGCGTATCAAGTCTCTGGTGTGCATCGAGGCCGATCCAGTGGCTGATTATCCGGATCGCAAACGGTGTCGCGCCGCCCTGGCGCGCCTTGATCTTCTGGTGGTTTTCGATTGCGCCGCGACGGCCACGGTGCAGGAGGCCGATCTTTTTTTCCCCACCACTGCTCTGGAAGAAGCTGCCGGAACCCTGGTCAATAACGAAGGGAGGATGCAGGCTTTCGAAAAGGTTTTTTCCGCAGGGACTCCCCTGCTGCAGAGCGCTGCCGGCGACCATCCGCCGCGGTTTTTCAGCCGGGACATCCCCGGTTCCCATCCCCAGCCGGCCTGGACTACGCTTGCGAGGCTGCTCGGCCGGGATGCCGAACTCGAAAAGGTACGTCGGGAACTGGAAAAGATCGATCCGCGGTTTGACGGTTTGGCAGGATTGACCGCCGACAGCGAAGGGTGTCGGGTTGTTGCCCCGCGTCAGGCCCCTGCGTTGGTGGCGGCACCCGCATCCGGCGTTACCGCCTCCGACCAGTTGCATCTGCTGGTTACGGAACACTTGTATGGGTCGGAATTGTTGAGCGATCTGTCACCTTGTCTGCAGGCGGTCAAATCCGACCCTTATGTCTGGTTGCACCCTCAGGACGTGGCCCGGCTGAAGCTGGTAGAGGGTAAGCCGGTGCGGCTGTGTACGTCTCTGGGAGAGTGGACGCTGGAGCTGCGGATCAATGGCGATATCTCCCCTGGAGTGGCCGTTGTTCCGCGTTTGCGGGGGACTGTTGTCGAAACGTTGGTACCCGGCAGCGAACCGATGCTTTGTCGTATCGAGAAGGCCTGAGCGATGAATGACGTGCTGTTGACCATCATCCTGATTGTGTTAAAGCTTGGACTGGTACTGGGTACGGTGCTGACGATGGCGGCCTATATGGTGCTGGCCGAGCGTAAGATTCTCGGCCGGATGCAGATGCGCTACGGTCCCAACCGTGTCGGCTGGGGAGGCATGCTGCAGCCCCTGGCCGATCTTATCAAGCTTTTGAGCAAAGAGGATCTGATACCGGAAGGGGCCGATCGCTGGATCTTCATGCTGGCCCCCGCCATTTCCACCGCTACCGCCTTGCTGGCTTTTGCCGTGATCCCTTTTGGTCCATCGGTGCAGTTGTTCGGGCGTACCGTTCCGCTGGTGATCTGTGACCTGGATATCGGGGTTTTATATCTCTTCGCTCTGTCATCTCTGGCGGTATACGGCGTTGCTCTGGGTGGTTGGGCCTCTCAGAGCAAATACTCTTTGCTTGGCGGGTTGCGTGCCATGGCACAGATGATTTCCTACGAATTGGCCATGGGGCTCGCCATCGCACCGGTGGTCATGGCTTCCCGGTCTTTTTCCCTGACCGCCGTCGTTGAAGCGCAGCAGACCCTGCCCAATATGGTCAGACATCCGCTGGCTTTTCTGATTTTTCTGGTTGCCGTTATGGCCGAATCGAAACGCATTCCGTTCGATATGCCCGAGGCCGAAAACGAGTTGGTAGCAGGCTATCATACCGAATACTCCGGAATGCGGTTCGGCATGTTTTTCGTGGGCGAGTATCTCAACCTGATCGTACTGGGCTCCATGCTGACGGTGCTGTTTCTCGGCGGCTGGTACGGGCCGTTGTTGCCAGGAGTCTGCTGGTTCCTGATCAAGGTGCTCGGGGTGGCATTTTTCTTCATCTGGGTGCGCGGCACCTTGCCGCGATTGCGCTACGATCAGTTGATGGCTTTCGGTTGGAAAGTCCTTGTTCCGTTGGGACTGTTGAATCTTCTGATTACCGCAGCATGGATGATCTGGAGAGGCTGATATGGGTTTGTGGAAAGACATCAAGGGTACCTTTCTGCCGTTCTGGGTCACCTTGCGGTATTTGTTTCGCAGGCCTGTAACCGTCTGCTATCCCGAACGCAAGCAGCCCCCCGCGCCGCGATATCGCGGGCGGTTGGTATTGACTCGTGATCCCGATGGGGAAGAACGTTGTGTGGCCTGTTATCTCTGCAGTGCCGCTTGTCCGGTCGATTGTATTTCCATGCAGGCGGCCGAACGGGAGGACGGGCGTCGCTATGCCGCATGGTTTCGTATTAATTTTTCACGCTGTATCTTTTGCGGTTTGTGCACCGAAGCCTGCCCTACGCTGGCTTTGCAGACGACAGCGGAATACGAACTTGCTACCAGGGAACTGTTGCAGGTGGTATGCGAAAAGGATGAGTTGCTCATCGATGGTTGCGGCAAAAATACCGAATACAATTTTTATCGCCTCGCGGGGATCGGCGTAGTGGCACCGCGCGGCGGCAACCCGGGCGAAACTCCTCCGGAGGATATCCGAACCAACATGCCCTGAAACAGGGGCTGAAGCAAAAAGGTGTGAAATATCCATGGCTACCTTGCTTTTTTACATACTGGCAGCGATCGTCTTGATGGCGGTGCTTTTGTGTTTGACCCGAAATAACCCTGTGCATGCCGTACTGTACCTGGTGCATGCCCTGTTCGGGTTGGCATTGCTCTATTTTCTACTTGGCGCTCCCATGCTGGCTGCCTGGCAGGTTATTCTGTATGCCGGTGCAATCATGGTTCTGTTCCTGTTTGTCATTATGCTGATTGATCCCGATCTGTTCGAAAAAAAAGCGTCGAGGGGCAGATTCCGCTGGCTTCCTGTCGGCTTTCTCAGTGGCGCGTTGCTTGCCTGCGGCGGGGTCTTGATTATGATGGACCCCCTTGCGGCCGGCGGTATTGTCAGGTATCGGTTGTCGCCAAGGGCCTTTGGCCGTGCATTGTTCGACGAATACGGTCTGGCGGTGGAAATCCTTTCCCTCATTTTATTGTTCGCGGCTGTGGGGGCTTTTCATCTTGGCCGGCGCCATAAGGGCAAGGAGGATGCTTCATGATTGTGCCTCTCGGGCATGTATTGTTGTTTGCCGGTTTGCTGTTCGTAGCCGGGCTTGCCGCGGTGCTGCTGAGACGTAACCTGATCATGATCCTGATCGGGGTGGAGATTATGCTCAATGCCGTCGGTCTTGTCCTGGTAGGCGCTTCGGCATATTGGCGGCATCCCTCGGGCCAACTTTTTGCCTTGCTTCTCATGGCGGTGGCTGCGGCGGAAATTTCCATAGCCCTGGCTCTGGTTGTCTATCTGAAGCGCAGCCGCGGCACTATCGATGTGAACCGTTTTGACGGGATGAAGGGATGATGGGCGAACTGCTGTTTCTGATACCGATGTTGCCGCTGTGTGGCGCTTTGATCATCATGTTTGCCGGCGGTCGCATGAGTCGCAAATTGCTGGCCGCTGTGGCAAGTTTTTCGGTTATAGCTTCCGCTTTGACGATTCTGTGGTTATGGCCTCTGGCAGCACCTCAGACCAGGGTATCCCTGTTCGACTGGTTCGAAGCCGGGGCTCTGCGAGTGCCGGTGGAGATTCTGTTCTCTCCCTTGTCGGCGGCCATGGCTTTGATGGTCACGGGAGTCTCCGCCCTGATTCACCTGTATGCCGCATCCTATCTGCATAACGATCCCGATGTTCGCCGTTTTTTCGCACTGTTCAATCTGTTTGTATTCGCCATGCTGATCATCGTTCTGGCGGACAATCTTCTGCTGTTGTTCCTCGGCTGGGAGGGCGTCGGTTTCTGCTCCTATGCACTGATAGGCTACTGGTATCGCAATCCGGGTTTTGCTGCGGCCGGACGCAAGGCCTTTCTGGTGACGCGTGCCGCGGACGTGTTGTTTGTTATTGCCCTGTTGTGGTTATTCCGCCTGACCGGCAGCCTGTCGATCGCAACCATTAATCAACAGGCGACATCCTTGCCGGCGGGAACCCTGACGATAGTGGCGCTGCTGCTTTTGGCCGGAGCCTGCGGCAAGTCGGCCCAACTGCCCTTCAGTTCCTGGCTGCCTGACGCCATGGCCGGACCGACACCGGTGTCGGCTTTGATTCACGCCGCCACTATGGTGACAGCAGGCGTTTATCTGTTGTGCCGGCTGTTCCCTTTGATTTCCCTTTCGCCCACCGCTCTTGCCGTTATTGGCCTGGTTGGGACCGCCACCGCCTTTTACGGCGCCAGTTGCGCGCTGGTTCAGCGGGATATCAAACGTTTACTGGCCTATTCAACCATAAGTCAGGTCGGCTACATGTTTCTCGCCGTTGGTGCAGGTACCGTTACGGGCGCTATGTTCCATTTGATTACCCACGCGTTTTTCAAAGCGCTGCTGTTCATGGTGGCCGGCGCCGTCATTCATCTGGCCGCCGGAGAACAGGACCTTTTCCGTTTAGGTCAATTGCAGAAGCGGGCACCATTGCTTTTCTGGTTGTTGCTGGCCGGTGCGCTGGCACTGGCGGGCATGCCGCTTACAGCCGGGTTTTTCTCCAAGGATGCCATTCTGGTAGCTTGTTTCGCCCTGAATTCTCCCTGGTGGACCGGTCTCGGTGTCGTCGGCCTGATCACCGCGTTTCTCACTGCCCTTTATGCTCTGCGTCTGGTTTATCTGCTGGCTGCCGATCGCGACGTCACCATAGGGCATGGCCCCCTGCCGCGGGGGATGATCTGGCCTCTTTTGCCCCTCGGCTTGCTTGCGCTGGTGGGCGGCCAACTCAACCTGCCCGAACCATGGGGTGGCGGTACCGTCCTGCAGCGATGGTTGCAGACCCCTTCGGGACGGGGGGGCACCCATGCCATAGAGTGGGGACTTGCCATTGTGACCTTGTTGCTGTTTGTTGCGGCCTGGTTGGGGGCGCGATACCGTTTTCGTACTTTGCCGATGCCTCCCGGGGGGGGCGTGGCGGCTTTTTTCACCGACGGCTGGAAAATTGATGCACTGGTTCGCAATGCGGTGTCAAAGCCTTATGAGGCGACTGGTCGCTTGCTGGATGGTTTTCCCGAACGTTGGTATACAGCTGTTCTGCCCGACTGGCTCGGAAGGCTGTGCCAGTCGGCCGGTCGATATTTTCGTACCTTCACATCCGGTTATGTAACTCACTATCTTTCCGGTATGGCCTGGGGCACGTTTTTGCTGCTGGCAATACTTCTGATAGGGTTGTTGCGGTGATATCCGCCGAACTTTCAAATCTACCTGTGAGCCAAGCATGAATGGTCTGTTACAGATACCCGCGTTGTCCGTTTTGCTTTTGTTGCCGCTGGTCGGGGCCCTGGGCTGCCTTGCCTGGGACCGGCGTGCCGCCATTTTTACGATACTGCTTGAGGTCGGTATAGCTCTGACGCTCCCGTCAGAAGGGGGTGCCGTATCGTCCTGGATACGGTATGAGGACTGGCAGTGGATCGAGCGTTTCGGTGCCCGATTCAGCCTCGGCCTGGACGGTTTTTCCTTGTTGATGGTATGGCTGACCCTTGTTTTGATGGCTGTAGCCATCGGCATTTCCTGGTTTCGCTACCAGCAGGCCGGGTTTTATTCACTGTTGTTGATCAGTTGCAGCGGCGTTTTAGGCGTTTTCCTGGCGCAGGACCTGCTGCTGTTTTATCTGTGCTGGGAAATCATGTTGCTGCCCCTGGTTCTCTGTATCGCTTTGTGGGGAGGCACGAAACGTATCCAAGCCGCCTTCAAGCTGCTGTTGTTTACCCTGGCCGGCAGTCTGTTGATGTTGTTGGCGTTTTTGATCCTGTTTTTACTCCACGGCCGTCAAACGGGCGATTACAGCTTTGCCTTGCAGGCGGTGATGTCCACCGCCGTACCGCCTGACCTTGCCGGCTGGCTGTTTGCCTGCCTGGGGTTGGCATTCCTGGTCAAGGTGCCGGTCGTGCCTCTGCACGGATGGTTGCCCGATGCTTATGAGGAAGCTCCCACGGCTGTTACTTTGCTGCTTTCCGGCGTGCTTGCCAAAGCTGGTGTGTTCGGTCTGGTACGGCTGGCGTTGCCGTTGTTTCCGGCGACATGGCCGGATTATACGTCTCTGATGGCGGTTTTAGGACTTGTGAGCATCGTCTATGGCGGCTGGATGGCTTATGTGCAAACCGATCTTAAGCGCCTGGTGGCCTATGCGTCCGTTGCGCATCTCGGCTTTATCGTGTTGGGGCTGGCTGCCGGCAATGCCATGGCCATGCAGGGCAGTCTGCTGCAGCTTTTCAACCATGGAATAACCACTGCCGCATTGTTCGTCCTGGTGGCGTTTGTGGAACGGCGAACCGGCAGCCGGAAACTCGGTGATCTCGGAGGGCTGTGGGCTCGGGCACCGCACCTTGGAGGCCTGATTTTGTTTTTCTCCCTCGCGGCTCTCGGACTGCCGGGGCTGAATATCTTTACGGGTGAGATACTCATTCTCCTGGGGGCCTTTGCTTCCCGGCCCTGGTGGGCTGTCGTCGGAATGGTCGGAGTCTTGCTGGCAGCCTGCTACATGCTGCGCCTGGTGCAGGAGGTAGTTTGGGGCGAGCCGCGCTGTTCAGAAACCATCGCGGACCTTCACCGTGGTGAAGTGGCATTGCTTGCCCCGATGGCCGGACTGGTGTTGTGGTTCGGTCTTTATCCCCTCCCTTTCTTGCACCTGGTGCATAATCCCGTGGAAAACATGCTTGTTCATCTTGTTATGAAAGGGGGGCTGCCATGACCTGGGATATGCTGCCGGCTCTGCTCCCGCTGCTGGCTCTGTTCGTCGGATCTGTAACGGTTTTGTTTTTGCCGGCCCGACGTGCTCTGCCGTTTGGTGCCTGGTGTGGCTTGCTGGTTATCGGTCTGATCTGGTGGCCCGGTATCTCCTCGGAAGTTCCTGCGCCATTGGTTTCAAGTGGTGGTTTTGCGAAAGTGTGTACAACTTTGTGGGCGCTTATAGGTGCGGCAACCTGCCTGTTAGCCAACCGTTGCTGCTTAAACCGTCGATTGGAGCGCAGGGAATTCGCCGCCCTGATCCTTTTTGCCGTGTTTGGGATGGCGATCCTTTCCGCAAGCACTTCCCTGGTTTCTCTGTTTCTGGGGCTGGAGGCCATGACCCTGGCTTTTTACGTCCTTGTCGCCTTTAATCGCGAAAACCCCACCGGTGCCGAGGCGGGGCTCAAATACCTGCTGCCGGGTTTTCTGGCCAGTGCTCTGCTTTCCTTCGGAATCGCCCTGGTGTATGCCGCCACTGGCAGTTTTGACCTTCCTGAAGCGGTGCTCCTTTCCGCTGCGGTTGCGCCCATGTCATCCGTTGCTCTGCTGGGCTGGGCGTTGATTCTTTCCGCCGCAGCTTTTAAAGCTTCTCTGGCACCTTTTCACCTTTGGACGCCAGACGTCTATCAGGGCGCTCCTTCACCGGTGGCGGGGCTGCTTGCCAGCGGCTCCAAGGGAGCCGTAATCGCAGCACTGCTTGGCAGCATGCCTCTGGCTCTTCTGGATCCCATGCGGCCGCTATTGGCCGGCCTGGCGGCGCTGTCCATGATAATAGGTACCTTTGCCGCTCTTCCCCAAACCAATATTAAGCGGATGCTGGCTTATTCCTCGGTCGTCCATATGGGGTATCTGGTCCTGGCGTTGCTCGCAGATCAACAGACCGGCATACAGGCCGGCATGTTTTATGTAATCACTTACGGAGCGGCAACGGTGGCGGCATTCGGATTGGTGGCGTCCATGTCCGATTCCGGCGGTGAGCCGGAAAATTACGCCGCATTGGATGGATTGGCACGCAGGTCGCCATGGCGAGCAGGACTGTTCACATGTGTCTTGCTTTCCCTGGCCGGTTTCCCGCCTCTGGCCGGTTTTATGGGAAAGTTCGTTTTGTTCGGTGCCGCCCTTGAATCGGGTTATTTGTGGTTGGTTATCCTGGCCTTGTTGTCGTCTCTGGTGTCCTGTTATTATTATCTGCGCCCCATTATACGGATGTTCAACGTCGCATCAAAGGAAGGCGGGGGGGCTCCAGTCAATGGTGGTGAGCGTTTGGTTTTTGCTTTGTGCGCAGCAGTTATTTTGATTGCAGGGACGTACCCGGCACCCTTTTTCCGCTTGGTCGCTAATATGTTGCCTTGACGCCCGGAGGAGATATCAATGAACATCGACGAGCGCATAGCGCAGTTTCTGTCATCCGAATTTTTCGCTGTTGCCGGTGCTTCGGTCAATCGGGAGAAATACGGTAATAAGGTCCTTCGATGCTATCTACAGCATGGAAAACGGGTTATTCCGGTTAATCCCCACGCCGCGGTTGTCGAGGGTCTTTCCAGTGTGCCGCATGTTTCCGATTTACCCCATACAGTTGAGGCTCTATCCATCATCACCCCTCCCCGAATTACCGAACAGATTGTCGAAGAAGCCATCTCCAAAGGTATCCGCAACATCTGGATGCAGCCTGGCGCCCAGAGTGCGCATGCCGTAGCGCGTTGCGAAGAAGCCGGTATCAATGTTATTGCCGACGGCAGTTGCCTGTTGGTGGTTTTGGGATACCATGAATCCTGAAATAAAATAAAACCGTGTTCTTTTTCGTCGGTTGATATATCCTGACGCATACCGTATTATATTACACCATTCTTAAAGAAGACTTACTCCTCGACTGTAACGTATACGCCCGTCGGAGCTAACCTCCTTTTTTTTCAGAATTTTTCTTGCCCTTGCGTTATATGGCATGATATATAGCGAAGGTGTTTTTGCTGGTCTGCTGGCAGGGTTCGGATTCTTTTATGGAGTCAACAACCGTTCTTCTTAAAACTTATCAGGATCTTCGGAATGTATCAGAATGAATGATAAGGATGAGTATAAACCTCGAAGGCAAGTAGTAACCAACATTAGGGTCCCGAACTCCGTTTGGAAAAAACGGGTATGTGATACCTTTGTTGAGTTGCTTATTATTCCCGAAGGTTTTTCGGGAAAACTGGTGATCTCCTTTAAAAACGGGGGCATCAGTTACATAGAAAAAACAGAAACATTCAAGTAACTTGCGCTAATTTCGACCTCTGTTTTAGTACAGACCCAACGAAACCCGCATTGGATACCGATTGAAACGGTATTGGTGCGGGTTTTTTTCATTTTCGCCGCAACATTCCTAGTCTAAATAGGAATTATTCAATTAATCGGATCAACAACCTCGGAGTTGTTGTCCGAGGAAGGAGGTTTTAATGGCTATAGTAAAATGTGCAATCTGCGGTGCAGAGGTAGATAGCGAATATTATGGTGTTAAACAATGTTCCAATTGTGGTTTGTGGTTTTGTCATAAGCATCTGGGGCAGTACAAATCCCAGTGTATCGTATGTAAGAAGTATGCGTTAAAAAACAAATACGGAAGATAGGTGTTGCAAAATACGCTGGGTCGGTGAGCCCTTCGATTTCCCGTATTGCCGGTATTCGCCTCAAGTCGTGCCGTTTTTTACATCGATAAGCATAAACAATTCATGGAAAAACGACCTGTTATGTGATGTCGCAAACCCGAAATACTTTAGTGTTTTGGTATACCCTCCCATCGGTAAATTCTTTTTCTTCAAAACTTATGCAAGGAGTCTGAATCATGAAAGTGTGTTTTCCCATTTCGGAAGACCTCGGAATTGACAGCATTATTTACGGGCATTTCGCTTCGGCGCCCTTTTTTCTCATTGTGGATACAGAGTCGCGGGAAACAACTACTGTGGCTAATAATGATCCCGATAATCCGCTATACGGTTGCAACCCGTTTGCCGCTCTCAAGACCTATGAGATAGACGGCATTGTCGCTGCCGGCATGGGGGACAATGCCCTGAAAGCCATGAATCTCTGCGGAAGTCGGGTTTACGAGGCTCAATCCGAAAACCTCATCGACAATATGGAAATGTTTAAGCGGGAAGAGCTTCCGGAAAGCATTGTGCAAAACAGTGCGGCAGCCGGGAGATGCTCCGGTGACGATGAAGGGGGCGAGAGTTGCGGCACGGGATCTTGTGATCACAGTCATGAACATTGACGCCGGCCAAGGAGAAATTTCCAGAAAAAAAAAGGTGAGCCAGTCTTACCGATAGCTTTGCGAATACAGGATTAGCAAGCCTTATGATGTCCTTGTCCGGGCGCTTGGATCACCAATGATTGTTATAAATAGTTGTTTACGGTAACTATAAGGTTTTTTTGTCCGTAGCTGTTATTTTTGTCTTGCTTGTTAGTATGTGCTTTGCTAAAACGGGTCTCACGCCGGATCGATTTTTCAAAACGAAACGGTGTTAGAAAAGTTTTCGATGTCGATCCCCTCCACCGATCGAGAGTCTGCACGGCTATTCATAGTGTCGCAGTTTTAATCATGGGGGGCGTTGTCTGGGTTGTCGCCGGACGTTTTTTCAAAAGAACTTAGCTTTGCAGAATTCATCGCCAAATACGCAGGTGAGAACCATGCATATCCCTGAACTTTGTTATCAGGACAGGCTATTGGAACAAAAAAGTCGCATCCGAGCTCAAAAGCATTCCGGCAAGCGGGGGGCACGCAATGTCGCCGCCTGCAAGAAAGCCATCGCGAATTTCCTGGCAAATACTGAACTGATTACGCCGGATTTTTCCGGCAAATTGGTTATCTCTTTCAAGGATGGTGGCATCAGTTATATCGAAAAGGTCGAGCAGATCAAATAACTGCAATCTCAGTTCCATAACAGAATAAAACAGTCACGCGCTTATTTCGTCCTCTGCTTTGGCAGACTTAGCGAAACCCGCATTGATTCCTGTTTTTACAGGATATTAATGCGGGTTTTTTGTTATTTGCATACAAGGAAAATGAACATGCTACAAATTATGCCCGTTGAGCAAGCTGTAGGAAAAATTCTATCCCACGATATTACCCGTATCGTTCCGGGAGAATTCAAAGGGCGGGCCTATAAAAAGGGCCACATGATCACGAATGAAGATGTGCCAAAGCTTAAGCAACTCGGGAAAGATCACATATATGTACTGAATCTCAGCGATGATCTGGTGCATGAAGATGAAGCGGCCGAGCGTATTGCCAGGGCGATTTGCGGCCCGCATCTCTCTTTTGGCGAGCCGAACCAGGGCAAAATCGAGCTCGTGTCGGATTTGAGCGGTCTGCTCAAAATCGATGTGTCGCTGTTGCAGCAACTCAACGAAATTCCTGATATCACAATTGCCACGCGTTTGACCAACCAGCCGGTATGCGTCGGAACCACGGTTGCCGGTACTCGTATCATTCCCTTGTTTACTTCGGAAGAAAACCTGCTACGTCTCGAAAATCTCTGCCGCGAAAAGGGCCCCCTGCTGTCGGTAAGGCCATTCCAGCACCGTCGGGTAGGCTTGGTCACCACGGGAACCGAAGTTTATCTCGGCCGTATACCGGATGGTTTCGGTACGATCGTCAAAAGGAAGTTTGAAGCGATGGGCAGCGAAGTTTATCGGCAGGAGATCGTTCCTGACGATATTACCGCGATCTCCAACGCCATTCACGGCCAGATCGTTGAAGGCGCCCAGATGGTCGTCCTGACAGGGGGAATGTCCGTCGACCCCGACGATCTTACCCCGTCTGCCATTCGAGCTTCGGGCGCCCAGGTTGTCATTTACGGTGCCCCTACCTATCCCGGCGCAATGTTCATGTTGGCAGATCTGAACGGCGTTCCGGTGATCGGGCTGCCGGGGTGCACCATGTATCATAAAGCGACTGTTTTCGAACTCGTTGTTACCCGTCTGTTGGCCGGCGAAAAGGTTTCTCGCGCCGATATACTCGCCCTTGGGCATGGGGGGCTTTGCGCAGGCTGTCAGGAATGTCACTACCCCAACTGCGGATTCGGCAAATGTTGAGAGTTCGCAATCTGAAAAGTATCCTTTTTCTAACAAGGTACGAACAACAAGGAGGAAGAAAGGCATGATCAAGAAAACCTTGAATGTCAACGGTATCGACCGTGTCCTGATCATCGATCAGGAATCGCTGCTCAGCGATGTTTTGCGCAAGCAGTTGCAACTGACCGGTACAAAGGTCGGTTGCGGGACCGGTCAATGTGGTGCCTGCAGTGTCATCGTAGACGGCAAACTGGTGCGCTCCTGCGTGACCAAGATGAAGCGGATTCCCGACCTGGCCAAAATCACAACCATTGAGGGGATCGGCTCGCCCCTGAATCTGCATCCCATTCAGAAGGCTTTTATCAAAAACGGCGCGATCCAGTGCGGTTTCTGCACCCCCGGCTTCGTCGTGTCGACCAAGCTGCTGCTTGAGCAAAATCCCCATCCAACCCGCGAAGAAGTGCGTGACTGGTTCCAGAAACATCGCAATGCATGCCGCTGCACCGGTTACCTCATGATCGTGGATGCGGTCATGGATGCTGCCAAGGGGCTCCTCGCTATTTCAAGTGGGTAGCCTGAAATCAAACTTGCCGGCAATGAGGTAAGCCATATTGATCAGGTTCTTGGTGGTGCGATACCCTCTGGC